>JBHPCX010000051.1:0-26737 GCA_042573485.1 Thermodesulfobacteriota bacterium
CAATCATGTGGGCTATTGATCGGAAATTATTGAGTGCCTTTCTGAGCGGTTTGTTAATGAGAAGGGCCGACTCACATCGGATGGCATATGGGCATCAAAGCTAAGACTTGATCAGCCCCTATTAATTGCCGAAGCAATAAGAAATGATGGTTTTAAGGATGTTGCGCCTGAGTTACTGGCCGGTCTGATTGCCCTGTTCGTATGGGACAGGACACAGGATGTGGAAACAAGGCTGGGTTCTTTTGAAGGCCTGGATGTTCTGGATAATGCCTATTACAGTCTTATGGAAAGCCTGGAAAACATTATCGGGCTTAAGGAAAAGAGAGGTTTTAAATATCCTCAGATAATGTTCTGGCCCTGCGCGGCGCTCTATCTATGGACAAAGGGCATTCCCTGGGACAACCTCATGGAAAGCATCCCCATAGGTGAAGGAGACATGGCTTCATTGATAGTAAGGACTGCGGACCATTTAAGGCAGGTGTCAAACCTGAAGGACACTCATCCCGACCTGTCCAGAGCGGCAAAGGAAGCCAAGGATCTTATGCTCAGGGAGCCTGTATTTTTACCCTGATACTTTAAGGCCTGAATTTTAATAAGAATCGTATCCGACAGGATAAACAGGATGTTCAGGATATTTTTTGTTTTTCCGGAAGAAAGCCAAAAAGAAATCATACTATCAAATCAGCAAATTATATACTCGTCATTCCCCGACTTGATCGGGGAATCCAGTGTTTTTATATTTTTTCTCCAGCGTAGCGAATTGATTCTTTCACTCTTTCTTCTGGAAAGAGTGAAAATAAAAAATCCTATTAATCCTGTAAATCCTGTCTAATAAATTTCATCCATCAGAAGACATCCTTTCAGAAAGCCCTGAAAGCAGTTTCAGGACTGTATCCGATTCCTCTTCATTCATGGTTCCCATACCGCAGGCGGGTGTAAGAATGGATCCCTCACTGACTCTTTCTCTTTCCAGCCCCATCCCGCAAAGCCTGTCAATTCCATTGTTAAGACGTTTGTAGAGCTCATCGATATCTCCACTTCCGGCTGAATCGCCTGTCGGGACTATACCCCAGGCTATTACTCCGCCTTTTTCAACAAAACCTTTGATCTCGTCCCGGAAAAGGAGAAAGTAATCCATAAAGGAAAAGGCATCAAAATTGATTATGTCAGGGTTTGAATCAACTATCATGGACCAGTCTGTGTTCCCGCAGCAATGTATCCCTGTGAGACAGTTGGTCTTATCTCTTAAATAGTCAATTACTTCCTTCAGCAGCTTGATTACCTGATGCCGCTCAATTGGTAAAAAGGCTGATCCGAAACCTGAAAGATAGGGCTCATCAAGAAAAATGATTGCTCTTTTCCCGCTCTTTTCGAGTTCTCTTACCTGCCACAGGGCCTTAATGGCCAGGCCTTTCGTATATGCCTCCAGCAGGTCTGGACTTCCAAGAATTGATTTTCCTTCATTGTCCTTTACGCTGGCCGCGAATGTTACCGGCCCTGTTAAATGGCCTTTTATAAAAGCACAAGATAGATCAGAAGTACGGGCTATCAGATCTACCTGCTTATAAAGCCCCGGGGCATATTCCCTGCTTATTGCGAAATACTCTGTATCGTCCGAAAGATAATGATTATAGAATTCAAAAAGGCCTTCCTCCATATCTACCGTTGAGGCTGTGATACTCTTTTCTTCGCTGTCTATCTTTAAAAGAGGCAGTCCTTCTGTAAACTGAACATTCATATCTTCAAAGGGGCTTCGTTTTACCAGCTGAGGCCAGAAGGGAATCGACGGCAGAAAATTATTTATTTTCTCACATGTAGTATCTACATCTGACCAGGGCACACTCCCTATACCCGTGGCCATGAAATTAAAAGCAGGTCTTTTTTTCATTATTTACTAACTCTCCGTGAAATAATTCATTTTGGGTGGTGTTTATACCCTGTCATTCCGCGGCTCCGATCCGCCGTCGCACAAGGCTATGGCGGGACAGGCCGCGGAATCCACAATGTCACACTCCTGCAGTAAGTCATGTGGCATTGACAACTCATGGATACCGCGATCCAGCCTTCGCCAAGGCTACGGCGCGGCAGGCAAGTCGCGGTATGACAAGTCACTACTCGACAATAAAAAATTTTCCACTCTCCGCAGTAACCACTGCTACGAGGGAGGGGCGTCTAAAGGCGAGGGGTTTCGACCATCCCCGAGAGAGACATTAATGCGCTGTTATGTCTGAATCAGCATCCTTCTGAAAGCTGCTGCGCCATGCATCGAGGATTTTGATTAATTTTTCTTTCTTCCTTTTTCTACCTGCTATGGCATCTTGAGCAATGTTATCTTTAACGGGTACCTGGGAAGTAAGTTCATCTGTTTCATCTTCAATAATCCATGGCATTTCACCGGCATCTTTTTGCATACTGTCTTGAATACTGTTAAGCAGGGATATCACCTTTTCATCTTCCGGGGAAAAGACAATAAATCGTTCAAGATACTCAACCGCTTCTCTTTCCCGCTTCTGACTCAGCAAAATATCTGCTTTAAGCCTGTATGCTTCCGCCAGATTCTCTATACCATTTATAACGGTATCTGCTTCTGCTTCCGCTTCAGGAAGTTTTCCGTCCGCGAAATAAGCTTCCGCAAGTATTTTACGCACTATATAATCTTCAGGGTAGCGATTGAGGGATTTCTGGCACTCACGGATAACTCTTTCCAGCTTTCCTTTTTCCATGAGTACGGGAAGAAGGATATGGAGTGTTTCCTGGGAAGGATTTTTATCCAGTATTTCATATATATTTTTTTCCGGGATTTCCATGTTTGTCCTCTGCCAGAAAGGTTTTTTAATAATTACTCATCATCTTTACCGAACCTGAAAATGACCTCATTTTCCCTTACAAGGCCAAGCTCTTTTTTTGCTGTTGCTTCTATATATTCCCTGTCATTACGAAGCCTGTCAATTTCATCCATAAGCTTTTTATTCGCGACTTCCAGTTTTTTAATCCTGTCTATATATTCCTGTCTTTCCTTTTCCATCCTGTATAAATGAAGAAATCCCCTGTCTCCAAAGGCAAGCCAGGAAAGGATGACGCCGATAAATACCATGATAAAGAGTGATGCCTGAAAGAATTGTCTTTTATTTAAGTCCAAATTTACGCCCCATGACTGACGGTATAAATGTAGCTACAATAATTCCTTGGATCGCCACCTGGCCGCGATGACTATGGAATTTATCCCGGCACTTTTGGCATAGTCCATTATTTCCACGACTTTTCCGTGCCTGACATCAATATCCGCCTGCAGGACAAGTTGAATGATCCCCCTTTTTTTTACCTCTTCACCAAGCCTTGCCTTGAGGGATTCTATATCAATTTTCTTGCCTTCAATAAATATATTGGCTGACTTATCAACTAACAGGACGATCTTGTTTTCATCGTCCGGACTCTCAGCCTTTTTTGTTACCTTCGGCAGCTTGATACGCACACCTGAGGCAATATCATAATGGGATGTAACCATAAAAAATATCAACAGCAGAAAAACAATATCAACCAAAGGCGCGATACTTATTCTTGGCTCATCCTCTTTCTTTTTCCTGAATCGCATATAATTTCCCCAACAGGTTTATTATTTCGGGTCAGACGAGTTTTCCATTATCTCGATTATTCTTATGGATTTTTCTTCCATCTCAAAGATGAGAGAATCCACTTTATCTTTCACAATTCTGTAAAAAAGCAGTGCCGGTATCGCCACGCACAATCCGGTAGCAGTTGTAATAAGGGCTTCTGCTATACCCCCTGCCAGAAGAGAAGGGTTTCCTCCACCCTGGGATATTACCTTGAAAGTCTTGATCATCCCCGAAACAGTCCCTAAAAGGCCCAGTAGAGGCGACAGGTTTGCAATGGTGGAGAGGATCCCCACATGCTTTTCCAGCATGACTCCTTCACGTCCTCCCCTTTCCTCAATCGTTTCCTTTACAAGCCACATCCCTTTACCGCTGTTTTTCAGACCGGACGAAAATATTTTAGCTATGGATGAATTATCCTTTTCACAAATCTCAAGTGCCCGGGGAATATTCTTCTTTCTTAAATTCAATTCAACATCCTGGACAAGTTCATCCGGGATTATCTGTCCTTTCCTAAGGACCCATAACCGTTCAATAAAAACTGCCAGTACAATTACAGAGCATAGAATAATGGGGTACATTACTATGCCGCCTTTTACTATCAGATCTATCAATTTTTACTCCAATTTTTAGAAAAGTTTTTTTCCATTTTAAAAAAATATAATCGATATTTTATAGTAGATAATATAAAAAAAATTTTGGATAATCCTGGACACCAACAGATGACATCTTGATGGTGGATCAGGATTACCAAAAGCATGCTTGTGTAATATAAACATTTAATATAATAGTGTAATAACATATAGCTTAATGCCATCCCAAGTCAAGGAAAGTTACCCGTGTGGATGTATAATTGTAGGTGATAAATTGAGTAAAGATAAAAAAAATAAAATTTTATATATTACACCCAAAAAGGACACTGTTTCTGCAAACCGTGAAATTGTAAGTAAATTATCTCCCCTTTCCGGAAGCAAGGCATTAAATATGGTACTTGACCATGAGAACCCGGGAGAGCTAGTTAAGAGCATGACAAAAGTCGACCTTTTCTGGCTTATTAAAAAGGTTGGAGACGATGATTCTTTTCCGCTTTTGTCCCTGGCTTCAACCGAACAATGGCAGTATATAATGGATATGGAAATATGGAACAGGGACAACCTGAATATGCCAAGCACATTCCAGTGGTTGGACAGGCTGCAGAAGGCTGACCCGGAAAGACTGCCGCAATTTCTCTACAGCGAAGACGGAAGTCTTTTATCCCATCTTTTTTTCTCAAAAATTATTGATTTAAAAATCAAGGACAATGATGACTTCATTCAGCCGGAAGGTTATATCACCTTTGACAACCTGTATTATATTAAAATACTTGCAGGAGAGCAGTCCCAGGACATTGAAGTGATACTTAAAAATATGGCCCTCTCGAATCATACCCGTTTTCAGGCCCTTATAATGGGTATACAGGGCAGTATTCCCTCTGAAATAGAAGAAGAAATGTATCGTCTTAAAAGCGTTCGTCTGGCCGAGGAAGGGTATCTGCCCTTTGAGGAAGCAGCAGCGGTATATGCCCACCTGAAAAGCGACAGGTTAAAAAAAGATACATCAGAATATATCCTCAACATCCCTGAAGATGATGATAGCAGGACACTGGTACCAATTACTCCCTTTATGACAACCAGGGAAGATGACCTTTTTGCCATGGCTGCCAGCGGGATAGATGATTACCTTATTCTGGACAGGTTAAGGCTTGAATTCGGGGGGCTGTGCAACCAGATATTGTCAGCCGACAGGGTTCAATTTGAAAGTGTGGATGATTTAATAGATGTTTGCAGGAAAGCTGGCGGCTATATAAATATCGGACTGGAAAAACTGTCGGAAGGAAGCCTGAAGATAGCCGAAGAATTCATAAAAAGCCATCCTCTTGTTATCCTTTTTCGGACCGGCTTCAGCCAGGCCCTTGAATTGAACTGGCATGCCAAAAAATGGCTTGAATCTTCATGGTTTACAAAAAAAGGTCTTGATCCGGATTTCTGGGGAAATAATTCCGGGGGGACATTGAAAGGCGTTCTGCTGGAAAAACCCCTTTACTACAGCGAACAAAAAGAAGCGGATCCTTTCAGGGATTTCCGGTCTCTCAATGAGATTATCGAAACAAAAACAATTCTCGACAGAATGGCTCTTCTTGATATGTTGATAAATGATATCATAGTCGAGAGAAACAACCCGGAGCTGGGGACTGCCGGAAAAACTGACATAACCATTTACTCTCTCCTTATTACTATCTGGATCAAGAGTGCAATCGGATTACCGGAAGATTTTCAACCCCTCCCGCTGGAAGAGGCGAAGCTTGCCTTTGAAAAGCTGCGGAAAGGGGAAAACTCAACCCCTTTTAAAATGTCTTCCCATGAAAAGCCGTTCATTGAATTTTTCAGTTCTTTTTCAATCCTTAAAAAACACTATGACTCAGGCTTTATTGAGGAGACGCTGTCCCAATTGTGGAACGAGTTTGCAGAAGAGTACGCGATGATAGAGACCTCTGATCTTGATCCAAAATACTCAAAATATGTATTAATAGATTGACAGTCTTGACGGCATTTATTATTTACCTTATCCGGCTTGAAAACTATAAAAATATAATTAGCTTTAAACCGGATTGGTATATTGGCAAATTGCCGGTTATCTTGAAGGTGATTATTTAAATGACTGGTTCCGGGTATTAATACTTCTTTTTTTACCCAATTTATCCATCCGGAAAGAGCTGGCTCAGGTGAATAAAACAGCTTTCAGAAGTCAGGATTCAGAAATATTTTTCATATATCGAATACTGTTACAGAGCATGGCTGAACATTGATTAAAAGCTATTTATTAATATTTAAAGTCAATTATTCTTAATAAATTATTGCAAGGTAAAGGTACAACATGAAAACTACAGTCGAGGACATCAGTTCTGTTAAAAAGAAAATTTTAGTTGAGATTGACACTAAAAATGTCGATAAAAAAATAAATGACGCCTACAAAAGGGTTGGAAAGAGCGCCAGTATCAAGGGATTCAGGCCGGGAAAAATCCCGTTGAAAATACTTGAAAGATATTACGGTCAGCAGGTAATGGAAGAAGTGACCAATTCGCTTATACAGGAATCCCTGCCCGAAGCCATACAGGAAACAGAAACATACCCCTTAAACATGCCGGTTATTGAAAACGAGACATTATTAGTAAAGGGGCAGGATTACAAGTACGCGGCCATAATGGAAGTAAGACCTGAGTTTGAACTTAAGGATTACCTCGGCATGGAAGTGGAAAAGGAGAAATGTGTTATTGAGGAAAAGGATATTGACAGCCAGATAGAGTCCATCCTTAAATCACAGGGAACCCTCAAATCAATTGAAGAAGACAGAAAAATCGCCAAGGATGACTATGTCATTATAAATTATGAAGGCTTTGAAGGTGATGAAGCAGTAACTGACCTAAAGGCGGATAACTTCTCCCTGGCTCTTGAGGAAGGTAATTTCTACCCCGGTTTTATTGATGAGCTGATAGGTGAAAAAAAAGGAAGCAAAAAGGAATTCACAATAAACTTTGAAGAGGATTACATAAACTCCCGCCTTGCAGGAAAAGCCATAAGTTTTAAAGTGGAAATAACAGACATTAAAGAAATGGTGCTTCCCGAGTTAAATGAAGAGTTTGTAAAGGGACTTGGCCTCGAGTTTGATAATATTGATCAGCTCAGGGAAAAAATAAAGGAAGACCTTACGGCCAGGGAAGAAAAGAGACTGGATAACCAGGTAAAAAGCGACCTTCTTGAAAAAATTGCTGAGAGCGTTGAATTTGAACTGCCTGAAAGCCTGATCCAAAGTGAAATCGATAATTCGATGGAAAACATGCGACAGGGCCTGTTACGGTCCGGGGCTAATTTCGAGACACTGGGCCTTGACCAGGAAAAAATGAAAAATGACTTGAAGCCGGCTGCGGAAAAAAATGTTAAGGGAGCCCTGATACTTGGTGAAATTACAAGATTAAACGATCTTGACATTGATGAAAAGGAAATCCAGAAAGGTTTTGAAGATATGGCAAGAGAGGCCGGGTATCCAGCTGAAACAGTCCGGAAATACTATGAATCAAACAACCTTCTGGACACCTTCAGGCAAACGCTGTTAAAGGAAAAGACCTTGAATTACCTGGTTGAAAATGCTAGTGTTACAGAGGTTGAACCTGCTGAAAATAAAGAAGATGATTAGGTTTTATGCCCTTTCTTTGTTAATTAAGAAGGGTCAAAAAGCAGGCGGCAGATTTAAAAATTATACTTTTAAAGAGAGAATTAAAACCTATGTTAATTCCTATTGTAGTTGAACAGACAAACCGTGGTGAACGTTCGTATGATATTTATTCACGCCTCTTAAAGGAACGGATTATTTTCATAGGCGAGCAGGTGGAAGATAATATGGCAAACACAGTAATTGCTCAATTACTCTTCCTTGAGTCTGAAGACACTGACAAACCTATAACGATGTATATCAATTCACCGGGAGGCTCTGTAACCGCCGGTCTGGCCATATATGATACCATGCAGTATATAAAACCGGATGTCTCGACTCTCTGCATGGGGCAGGCTTCCAGCATGGGTGCCCTTCTCCTGACATCAGGGTCAAAAGGAAAAAGAATGGCGCTTCCCAATTCCAGGATAATGATACACCAGCCCCTTGGCGGAGTTCAGGGACAGGCGACGGATATTGAAATCCAGGCAAATGAAATAATTAAAATAAAAAATAAGATACATCAAATTTTCATGGAACATACAGGTCAATCCATTGAAAAGATCCGTGAAGACACTGAACGGGACTTTTTCATGAGTGCTGAAGAGGCCATGGAATACGGTATTGTAGACAAAGTAATTAAAGCAAGAGACATAAAAGAAGAAAAAAAGTGAGATTAGAGGTACCTGATGCAAAAAAACGACGATTCCGGCAGTAACGATCTGCACTGTTCCTTTTGCGGAAAGAGTGAAGACGAAGTAAAAAAGCTGATTACCGCTTCATCATCGGTATACATATGCGATGAATGTGTACAGTTATGCACTGAAATAATTGCCGAAGAATATGGACCAGAGAAAGAAGATATTGAACTACCGAAACCCTATCAAATTAAAGAAGCTCTGGATGATTATGTCATAGAACAGGACAGACCTAAAAAAGTTCTCTCAGTGGCTGTTCATAATCATTACAAGAGAATCAATACAAATATAAGCATGGATGATGTGGAAATTCAAAAAAGCAATATCCTGCTTATAGGCCCTACAGGTTCCGGCAAGACACTTCTGGCCCAGACACTTGCAAGGATTCTCAAAGTGCCTTTTACAATAGCTGATGCTACTACCCTTACTGAAGCAGGTTATGTAGGGGAAGACGTGGAAAATATAATTTTAAACCTTGTCCAGATTGCGGATTATGAAGTTGAGTCAGCCTGTAAGGGAATAGTGTATATTGATGAAATTGATAAAATCGCCAGGAAATCAGACAGCCCGTCAATAACAAGGGATGTTTCCGGTGAAGGTGTCCAGCAGGCACTTCTGAAAATAATCGAAGGCACCATGGCGAGTGTACCTCCCAAAGGAGGCAGGAAACACCCGCAGCAGGACTTTGTAAAGGTCGATACAAGCAATATCCTTTTCATATGCGGCGGAACATTTACAGGGCTCGACAAAATAATAAGAAACCGCATCGGAAGCAAGTCAATGGGATTCGAGGCGGAAATTCATGTGACAAATGATGAAGATGATACTGACAAAATGATCTCGCTTGTACAACCTGAAGACCTGATAAAATACGGCCTCATACCCGAATTTATAGGCAGAATACCTATTCTGGCAACACTAAATACCCTGAGTGAAGACGCACTTGTCAGAATTCTGACCGAACCTAAGAATGCCCTGGTAAAACAGTATAAAAAGCTTTTTGAAGTGGAAGGTGTCGAATTGAAATTTTCAGAAGACGCCTATCGGGCTGTGGCAAAGGATGCTTTAAATCGCAAATCAGGCGCGAGGGGACTCAGGGCAATACTTGAATCTGTCATGCTGGATATTATGTATGACATACCCAGCATGCCCGGAATCCGTGAATGTGTCATTGAGAAAAGTGTTATTACAAAAGGTGATTCTCCTCTATTAATTTATGAAAACAAGGCAGGTTACGCATAAAACATGTTTAATTTAAATAAAAAAGACTCTCTACCATTTAATGCCAGCTACCCGCTCCTTCCCCTTAAGGATATGGTAGTTTTCCCGAACAGGGTGGTTCATCTTTTTGTGGCGCGGGAAAAATCAATCAAAGCGATTGATTACGCGATGTCAAACGACAAGGAGATTTTTCTCTCCGCCCAGAAGGACGCCTCTGTAGATAATCCCAGGCAAGATGATATTTACGCGTTCGGGACACTGGGAAAGGTTCTCCAGAAACTCACCCTTCCGGATGGGACGGTTAAGGTTTTGATAGAAGGCAAAAAAAGGGCCAGGATTGAAACTTTCCTGGACAATCCCGATTTTTATATGGTTGAAGTCAATATCGTTTACGACCGGTATGAGGACAATCCGAAGGTCGATGCACTTGTGCGCACCATTATCGAAAGTTTTGATGAGTATGCTAGATTCAATAAAAAAGTAGGGAAAGACCTGGTAAATACCATATCTGCGATCGATGACCCCTCAAGGCTGGCTGATACCATTACTTCCCACCTGAATTTAAATGTAGCTGACAAGCAGGAGCTCCTGTCAAAAATCAATGTTGAAAACAGGCTTGAAGAGCTGTTCAAGAAACTTGTAAGTGAAATAAAGATTCTTTCAATTGAAGGACGGTTAAAAAAACGCGTTAAAAAACAGATGGAAAAAACCCAGAAGGATTACTATCTCAATGAACAGATGAGAGCAATCCAGAAGGAAATGGGTGCTAAAGACGACTTCAAGGCTGAGCTGGAACAGCTTGAAAGGAAGATAAAAAAGAAGAAGCTTTCAAAAGAGGCTAAAACAAAGGTGTGGCAGGAGTTCAATAAACTCAAGATGATGTCACCCATGTCGGCAGAGGCCACTGTAGTAAGAAATTATATAGACTGGATCATAGCCCTGCCCTGGAATGATAAGACTAAGGATAAAATGGACCTTGATGAGGCCCAGAATATCCTTGATGAAGATCATTACGGTCTCAAGAAACCCAAGGAAAGAATAACGGAATACCTGGCGGTTCAGAACCTCGCGAAGAAAATCAAGGGCCCGATACTCTGTTTTGTAGGCCCTCCGGGTGTTGGTAAAACTTCTCTTGCCCGGTCGGTTGCCAGGGCCATGGGAAGAAATTTTGTAAGGCTGTCACTTGGCGGTGTAAGGGATGAAGCAGAAATAAGAGGCCATAGAAGGACTTATATAGGCGCGCTTCCCGGCAAGATTATTCAATATCTAAAAAAGGCAAAGTCCAACAACCCGGTTTTCTGCCTTGATGAAGTAGATAAAATGAGTACCGACTTCAGGGGGGATCCGTCTGCCGCGCTTTTAGAAGTTCTTGATCCTGAGCAGAACTTTGCCTTTAATGACCATTATCTTGATCTGGACTATGACCTGTCCAATGTTCTGTTTATTACAACGGCCAATACTCTTTACAATATTCCCCTCCCTCTCCAGGACAGGATGGAAATTATCAGGCTGGCCGGTTATACGGAGCTGGAAAAACTGAATATAGCAAAACAGTTTCTGGTAAAGAAACAGGTGGAGCAGAATGGTCTGACTGAAAAAAACATAAACATTTCGGACCAGGCACTTATAGGTATCATAAGAAATTATACAAGAGAAGCCGGTGTGAGAAACCTGGAGCGTGAAATTTCTTCCATCTGCAGAAAGGTCGCCAAGGAAGTCGTTAAAAGAAAAGAAGATAAAAGAATAAACATCTCGGCTTCATCATTACACAAGTATCTTGGAGTTATTAAATATCGTTTCGGCAGTTCGGAAGAGGATGACGCCGTTGGTGTCACGACCGGTCTCGCTTGGACAGATGTTGGAGGAGAACTGCTCCAGACTGAAGCCGCGATCATGCCGGGCAAAGGCGCCTTGAAACTGACGGGAAAACTGGGTGATGTAATGCAGGAATCCGCCCAGGCAGCCATGAGTTATGTACGAACGAGGTCAAGGCAGCTCAAACTTCCGGACCTGTTTTATGAAAAGGTTGATATACACATTCATGTTCCTGAAGGGGCTATTCCAAAGGACGGTCCGTCAGCGGGTATCGCGCTCGCGACGACAATCATCTCCGCCCTTACCGGTAAACCTGTGAACCACAAGATCGCCATGACAGGTGAAATAACACTTAGAGGAAGAGTTCTTCCCATAGGCGGTCTTAAGGAAAAAATCCTCGCGGCCCACCGGGGTAATATCACCAAGGTGCTGATACCCATGGAAAACAAGAAGGATCTCGAAGAAATTCCTGACAGGGTTTTAAAAAAGGTCGAGATCGTTCCGGTTGAGAATATGGACCAGGTATTGAAGGAAGCTCTGATACTTGAAGAAGATGAGGTTCTTTTTGCCCCGGACGGTGAATGCGAGCCCTTCAACATTGAATCCTGCATGGAAATAAAAGAACCTGAAAACGAGGTTGTGACACATTAATACTTGACAACAGGTCAAGCCTGTGAGAGAAGAACTTTTTCTCGTGGGCGGATAGCTCAGTTGGGAGAGCGCCCCGCTTAATACAGCGGGGATGTCGCAGTCAAACAATTTATTTGTCCTGCGACTGAATGAATTAAATTTTTACCCTTAGATGGGCGGATAGCTCAGTTGGGAGAGCGTCGGCCTTACAAGCCGAATGTCGCAGGTTCAATCCCTGTTCCGCCCACCATACTAAAGAATAAAGACTGGAAACTAGAGTGGGTGAGTGGCAGATCCCATTAAATGCTAATAATCGGATCCAGCATCCAGTATCGAGTATCCAGTATCTAGAATGGGGGCGTAGTTCAGTTTGGTTAGAACGCCGGCCTGTCACGCCGGAGGTCGCGAGTTCGAGTCTCGTCGCTCCCGCCACTATATCAAAAGCCTGTTTCCTATGAAACAGGCTTTTTTATTGACAGGCCCACATTCTAACCCTAGAACTGTCAAATGCCCCACTACGTATACATAATCCAATCTGAACTTGACCAACGTGAGGGATAAGGTCCCTTATGATGCAAAAAAGCTTTTCAGATAGAGATATTTCGTGCGGTTGAGAACTGGAAAAGGGGTTGGCTTGTAACCATAAGATTTGATTAGGACCAACCGCACGAAAAAATATAGCACAGCCACATATATTTCAAAACCTGATTTGCCTATGACGTGAGCTGAAAAAGGGGCTTGTTAACAACCATAAGATTTGTGATAAAACCTATTGGACACGGCATGGTACCGATGATTTTCTGGGGCAGTGATAACTGCCATGGGTCATAGAGAAATCCTCTTAACTGGTGGATACTTGGTAGGCAGGAGAACTTTAATCGACCTTGATCCTGATGGGTGACTGGTGCAGATCAGTTATATATAACTGAAACCTAAAAAATGAAAAAACGGATGCAAACATAGGAATGAAATGGCATCAAGGTTGTGCGGGACTAAAACGTCATTCGAAAAAAATATGGAGTATTTTTTAATGGAGAGGTGTTTTTTCTCTTGACGTACCCTTTAATGGGTGACCCCTTTCTTTAGACAGGGAGGATAAATATGTTCAAAAAGTTTATGGAAAAGATATTGGGTCTGGAAAGCGATCCCGTTTCGTTTGATCCTTCATTTCTCAAGGACCCCGTGGCCAAGCTGACAGGCTGGACTCCCGCAAAAGAAGGCGGTACTTATTTACGGACGCACAAACTAGTCGCCATCAATTCCAATCGTCTGGAATTTCGTGCATGCATGGGGGCAATACTGTCTTATTTTGTTCTCATGTTTTTCGGGATAAGTTTGTTGACAGGTTTCTATTTCTTCAGCCTATATTCCGGAGAGCCCTTTTTCAATATAGTCACGATTATTGGATGGTTTGTGGGTCTTACCTTTGCAGGCGCGGGCGGATCCTTACTTTATTTCCGCACAGTACCTATCGTGTTTGATAAGAGAACAGGATATTTCTGGAAAGGAAGAAAGGCGCCCGATGAAGTCATTGATCAAAGGCCTCTGAAGCATTTTGTTGAACTTGAACAAATTCACGCGCTGCAGCTCATTTCGGAATACGTTAGTGAGAATAAGTATTCATACAACAGCTATGAGTTGAATCTTGTTTTGGAGGATGGTAAACGCATTAATGTTATTGACCATGGGAACCGTAACAAGCTCCGGGAAGATGCTGGAACACTTTCTGATTTCCTGGAAATCCCTGTTTGGGACGCTATTTTATTGCGTTATCTAACAGACCAAATACGTGCGACGTCTCATGACCGCATGTGATTAGATGCGTAAAAAATCTGCCTGTGACGCTTGTTAGTTGTATTACGATGATAAAGAATATTAATTGATCTAGAAAAGTAGATTAATTTCAATGTTCGAGCTCCTTTTTCAAATCTTCCCGGGGTATCGGATCACCAGGTTCATTTTTAACTTTCCATGCATCTTCTATGTCTATCTGTCCTTCCAATTCCTGCAGAATTTTAGGCTCATTTACTAAAACAAGCGCCGCAAAGTACCTGAATTTAGAAAAGTACCAGGATGCTTACGGTTTTTCCGTTAAAAGGTGGTAAATATTTTAGCAAAAATATCATGAAATTATGATAAATAAATTAAAATAAATAAATAAAAATAAAAACTTGACATATTTTAATTATTAAACTAAAATATGTTATATTTTTAAAGTATGCATCAATTAATTTATTTTAAATAATATTAAGAATCACTTACTGATAATATTGTAGAAATACTATGCTATTTAAGCGATCTGGCAGGTTTCAGGATGAAGTTTAGGACGAAATAAAAATGACCAACAATAAAATTTAAGTGCCACCCAGCTTCAACACACACCAATAAACCATGCGATGGCTAATGCCTCCAAAGGTTATAATTTAAAAAGGGAGTATTAGGTGGCATCTAAAAGGCTTCTCGGGTGTACGTGAATCTTTACGACATCTCGGGAAGCCATTACAATATAGATCTGTTGGATTATTAATCATGAGCCTAACCTGATAGTTACCAAATTTTACTATTAAAAGTTACGAGAGGATAAATTTTGGCAGATATTATAACAACCAAGGAATTGGCGAGCTATTTAAAATTGCATCAAATAACAATATGTAAATTAGCCAAAGAAGGTAAGATCCCTTCAATTCGGATTGGCAGGGTCTGGCGATTTGACAAAGATATCATTGATGATTGGATCGCCAAAGGCTAATAGAAATAATGCAAGACTGTCTTCATCAGGAGGATCATAATGGAGGGTGTTTTGGTTCACAATGCAGTTAGAAAAATAAGGGAGAAACTCCTCATAAGTAAGGCGGAGCTTGCAAGGAACGCGGGTATTTCCCCATTAACTGTTGATAGGATTGAGAATGGTATGAGTTGTCGAATTGAGACCAAAAGAAAAATTATATTGGCCTTTGGATATGACCTCTCTGACAAGGGCCGGATTTTCAAAAATGGCTAATGATCTTGCCTGACGGAATGATAAACTCTTTTTACCCCTAACCTTTTCACTTTCTACTCGAACAACTCAGACAGCACACTCTCAAGAGCTCAGATTATAAACTCAAGAGGATTGGGCTGATATACTAATATGCGCCATTTATGAGTCTCTTTCAATGATTTCAGGGAATCACTCAGGGGCAACAAAAAATATTTAATATATACATTAGAAAAAGGAACAATAATGAACAAAGGTACACAAAATAAATTAGAAGCAGAACTTAAGAAGTTGATAAATCATTTTGATCAAATCAAAACTAAGAAAAAACAGCCAATACCTCAACCAGGTACCGGTAATATTATTCGCCGCAGGGTAGGTGAAAAAGAAAAACGTTTTTATGACTGCATTTAGGGTCCCGGGGCATTTATATTTCATTAAAAGACATCTTATGAAGATTTGATCATCAATTTCTGGTCAGATATAAAAGGGGTCTGCCTTTGACTCTTGTTAATTGTTTTACGTTGATAAAGAATATTAATTGATCTTGAAAATATAATTCACAAACAATCAATAAATAGATATATTGATTAAAACAAAGCAAATATTCTTGATAAGAATCAAGCGTAGACTTAACCCCATTTTGCAACCTGAAAAAAAGGAGATGAAATCATGGGTTTTGCATTATCGGAGATGCAGGTAAAAAGCGATGCTTTTGAACAGGACGGTCTGATACCGTCCCGATTCACCGGTGAAGGAGAAGATGTCTCACCGGCATTGTCCTGGACAAACCCTCCAGAGGGTGCAAAGGCATTTGCCGTCATATGTCACGACCCGGACGCGCCCCTTGTAAGCAGCCAGGGCACCTATGGTTTTGTTCACTGGGTGCTTTACAATATCCCGGGGGATGTTGCACACCTTGATGAAGCAACCGGATTGTACACAAAGGGTGTAAGCGATTTTGGTCAAACCGGCTATAACGGCCCCATGCCTCCCAACGGGCACGGCCTGCACCGCTATTATTTCTGGGTACTCGCGCTGGATGAAGCTGTGGAGCTTGAACCGGGACTGACCATGTGGCAGCTTCTGGAAAAAATCGAACCGCACCTGATCGGGATGAACCGACTGACTGGACGCTACATCAGGGACTAGTAATTAGGCGTCCCCCTTTTCTAATGGGGTCAACCCTTGATTTGTGATTTAAAAAAGTGCTTTAATCACTGATCAAGGGTTGACCCTATTTTTTATTAAAAAAGAATTTCTATGTAACTTTTTAACTGTTTAAACGTTACTTAATAAAATGGAAAATTTTCAGGACTTCTATAAAAGGCAAAAAGATAAGCTTTTCTCTTACCTGATTCGCATAACAGGAGATTATCACTTATCAATGGACATAATGCAGGAAAGTTTCCTGCGCTGCCTTGAGAAATATAAGAATAAACCAATGAATAATTCGTTACTTTACACCATAGCACGGAATGTGATGATAGATTACAGCCGTAAAGATAAAAGGAAAAGAGAATTTGAGCAGCATTCAATTGCTCAGCAGATCAACCAGGAGAATGATTTATATATAAAACAGGAATACAGGCAGGTTATTAAAGCCATGGAATCTCTGGAGAAGGATGAGAGGGAAATCCTGGCAATGGTTCTTACGGAAAATTTAAAATACAGGGAAATAGCCTCGATTATTGGAATTAAGGAAAACAACGTAAAGGTCAAGGTCCACAGGGCCCGTATGAGGTTAAGGGAAATTTTACAGTATGGAGAATTATCATGAGTGATTCAATCAGCATGTTTATTGATAATGAACTGGATCTGGATGGAAAGATCACTTTTGTCAAAAAGATTCACAACGAAGATCCATTTTATAATGAATCTATTGTTTTGCTGGAACAGGAAAAGCAGTTGCGCTCTGATGTGGTACCACTTGTTCCTGATGTTTCCTTCAAAAAGGCGTCAAAATTTTCTGATACACAATATTTCAATCTCTTTTTCAGGATCGCAAAGGCCGGGGTTGTGACGGCAGTACTTATTTTACTTGTTTTCTCCCTGTACTGGAAAAATGACAATGCTGTTCCTGATGCTGCCCCGGGTCCTGTTTCCAAGAGGTTTGTCATTTTTCAACCGGAAGCAAGCAATGTTCAGATAGCAGGGAGTTTTACAAACTGGAATAACATTCCTTTGAAAATGGTCGGTCCAGGCGGTTACTGGGAGATTGAACTGGATGTTGCCAGAGGTGAACACAAGTATGTTTTTATAGTCGGAGACGATAAAAAGATAACCGATCCTACAATATTGATGAAGGAAGAGGATGACTTTGGAAGCGAAAACAGTGTTCTCGTTGTGGAGGCCTAGAGATGAAAAAATACTTTTCACTTATATTTATATTATTTCTTTTAACTGCCGGGTGCGCAACACCCCATTATGAAGTGAAAAATGAAAAGCTTCATATTTACGTGAATAATCCAGAAGCTGAAAAAGTATATATGCTTTGCTCGCTCGATGAATTTAAACCCCGCCAGGCAGTAAATACAGGGTCGGGAACCTGGGAAACAGTTCTTTCTCCGTATATAGAGTTCAAATACTTTTTTTTAGTGGATGGGGAGGTATTTATCCCGCCTTGTGAGTTTAAAGAAAATGATGATTTCGGCTCGGAGAATTGTGTTTATATTCCCTTGATGGGAACCAGGTAGACTTAATTACATTAAAAATTTAATCGCGAGGGAAAAAATGGGTTTAATTAAAAAGAGTAGTTTAATAATTCTGAGTTTATTCTTCTTTCTGCCTGCAATATCGTTTGCAGACATACTGGATGAAGAACTTCCGAAGGATACTCCTCTGCAGATCAAAGAAAAAGCCAGGCAGGTTATTCGTCTTGGTGTTGAGAACAAGGGAGTTGTAAAGATGACTCAGACCATGCTTCAAAACAGCTTCTCAAACCGGGAAATGCTCGATGCCTATGAAATCCTTGCTGAAGCGAAAAAGAACGGTCTTCCTGAAGACCCGATAATGAATAAGCTTCATGAAGGAGTTGGGAAACAGGTAAAGAGCGGGAATATCATTATGGCGATGGAAAAAGTCCAGGCCCGTTATAAAACCGCCGGCGATCTTGCACAGCGCATGACCCGTGATAGAGAACAATCCCGGAATATGACTGAGGATATAGCGGAAGCCATGACCGCGGGAATGGACAGCAGTGATGTCGAGAAGATAGGAGAAATGCTGAAGACCAGGACAAAGGAGCAATCCGGCAAAGGGACCACGGAGCTTGCTGAACAGACCTTTAAAACCGTTAAGACCATGGCGCGTATAGGTATTGAATCGGAATCTACGGCCGGAGTTATTGAAGATGCTTTACGTAAGGGCTATGACCCGGACAAGATGACCAAACTGAAAAACGCATTTATTGTCCAGGCAAGAACAAGGGCTAATCCTTCTGAGCTGGCAAATTATTTTTCCCATAGTATCAGGGCAGGTGTATCAGTTGACGATTTGAGCCAGCCGGGTTCCATGAATTCCGGTAATGCCATGAGAAACGGTAATACCGCTGGCAATTTCGGAGGATATAACGGAGCAGCTCAAGGAAGTTCTATGGGTTCGGGCGGTTCCGGTGGTTTCGGTGGTTCCAGCGGCGGAGGCGGCGGAGGCGGCGCAGGTGGTTCCGGTGGCGGAGGCGGTGGTGGAGGCCGTTCAGGCGGCGGTGGAGGCGGTAGAGGGAGATAGGCACACCCCTCTTAATATAAAACATCGTCGCAGGTAGTCGCACACTGGGCATGTTTCGTAGGGTATTAATGCTTGTAGGGGCGGCCGGCTGGCCGCCCGCATTGTTTCCAGCGTCAATGTCTATTATGCAATGAATATGGTTGGGCATAATGATAAATTGGTTCAGAATGATTTTATTGCGAATGATTCGGGTTTTTTAAATTCTTTATCTACGCTTCTGCCGAAATCGTTTTAGTTGTATGTCTGCCCTATAATCGGGCGGACACAAGGCTCGCCCCTACTGGATATCACCTTAAATACTTTTTTTGTCACAATCTTCCTATCACTAATAAAGTTGCTATAAATTCATAATCCTTATTGACAAGTATATTTTTTCCTTTATAATGGATAACCATTATCAGGTAAGAACCATTATCCCTTTACGTATTTTTTCAAAAGGAGTATATTACACCCTATTATGACCGATCCTGAAATACGTCTGGAAAAAATGATTCAAAGATTAAGGGAAAAGGGATGCAGAATTACGCCCCAGCGTATTGCCATACTCAGGATCCTCTCTATTAGTGATGGTCATCCCAGTGTTGAAAAAATATATGAGCAGGTTAAAAAGGAGTTTCCAACCACAAGTCTTGCGACAGTATATAAAAATGTTTCAATGTTAAAGGACCTTGGAGAAGTGCTTGAACTCAGTTTCGGAACCGAAAGCAGCAGGTATGACGGCAACAGACCTGATCCCCACCCACACCTGATATGCAACGAATGCAAAAAGATCGTTGATCCTGACCTTGATAGTTTAAAGGACCTGTCTATGGAACTGGTAAAAGAGACCGGTTTCAGGATAACAAATCACAGGCTTGACTTTTTTGGGATTTGCCCTGAATGCCAGGGAAAATAACACCTGACTAATTCTAATCAAGATTTCAGCTGTTTAAAGTTGAATACAGCAAATCTTTTTTCTTTAAATACTTTTCCGTTAAACCTTTAACACACTGGCTTTAACCGTTTTAAATATTTGATCAATCCCTAAAGATAAAGGAGGATGAGATGAGTGAAGATAACAAGTGCCCGGTAACGGGCAGAACTGACAAACCCATTGCCGGCGGCGGTACGTCGAACCGGGACTGGTGGCCTAACCAGTTGAACCTGAAGATTCTTCATCAGCACTCTCAAATGAGCGATCCCATGGGAAAGGAGTTCAACTATGCTGAGGAATTCAAGAAACTTGACCTGAAAGCCCTTAAAGAGGACCTCTACGCGCTTATGACCGACTCCCAGGACTGGTGGCCGGCTGATTACGGTCATTATGGCGGACTTTTCATACGGATGTCATGGCACAGCGCGGGTACCTACCGCATGGGTGACGGCCGTGGTGGCGGTGGTTCCGGAAATCAGCGTTTCGCGCCTCTCAACAGCTGGCCGGACAATGCAAACCTCGACAAGGCACGCCGGCTGCTCTGGCCTATCAAACAGAAATACGGAAACAAGATCTCCTGGGCTGATCTATTGATCCTCGCTGGTAATTGCGCCCTTGAGTCAATGGGATTCAAGACCTTCGGCTTCGCAGGCGGGCGCGAAGACATATGGGAGCCGGAAGAAGACATCTACTGGGGTGCTGAAGAAGAATGGCTGGCAACAAGCGACAAACCCAAGAGCCGTTACTCAGGTGAACGAGACCTCGAAAATCCCCTGGCAGCCGTGCAAATGGGTTTGATATATGTGAACCCCGAGGGTCCTGACGGCAACCCCGACCCTGTTGCATCCGGACGCGATGTTCGCGAGACCTTCGCGCGCATGGCCATGAATGATGAAGAGACTGTGGCACTCGTAGCCGGTGGACACACCTTCGGTAAAGCTCATGGCGCTGGAGACGCGGTGCATGTTGGTCCTGAACCGGAAGCTGCCGGCATCGAGGAACAGGGGCTCGGCTGGAAGAGCAGTTTCGGAAGCGGCAAGGGAGTTGACACTATAACGAGCGGTATAGAAGGTGCCTGGAAACCGAATCCGACCAAATGGGACATGGGATATCTGAGGATACTATTCCAGTACGAGTGGGAACTGGTAAAGAGCCCGGCCGGCGCGAATCAGTGGCTTGCCAGGGACGTAGCCGAGACAGACATGATAGAAGATGCCCACGATCCTTCGAAGAAGCACCGTCCCATGATGACAACGGCTGACCTATCTCTTCGCTTCGACCCTATCTATAAGAATATCGCCCGGCGATTCCTGAAGAACCCCGAAGAATTCGCAGATGCCTTTGCCCGGGCATGGTTCAAACTGACGCACCGTGACATGGGCCCCCGATCGCGCTACCTCGGCCCGGAAGTCCCGGATGAGGAACTGATATGGCAAGACCCGGTGCCGGCCGTCGATCATGAGCTGGTCGATGACCAGGATATTTCAAACCTTAAGGCTAATATTCTTGCTTCGGGTTTGTCTGTATCTCAACTGATCTCTACCGCCTGGGCGTCAGCATCCACATTCCGGGGCTCAGACAAACGGGGTGGCGCCAACGGGGCGCGTATTCGCCTAGCACCGCAAAAGGACTGGGAAGTTAACCAGCCTGAGCAGCTTGCATCTGTACTGCAGGTTCTTGAAGGGATTCAAAAGGACTTTAATGACACTCAGTCAGGAGAAAAGAAGGTTTCCCTTGCTGACATAATTGTCCTGGGTGGATGCGCCGGCGTGGAGCAGGCCGCGAAAAATACAGGCCATGATGTGACGGTTCCTTTCACGGCCGGACGTACAGACGCGTCCCAGGTGCAAACGGACGTGATATCATTTTCCGTACTTGAACCTGTCGCCGACGGTTTCCGTAATTACCAAAAAGCCAAATATGCCGTATCAGCAGAGGAATTGTTGATTGATCGCGCGCAACTCCTGACATTAACCGCTCCTGAGATGACGGTTCTCATTGGAGGCATGCGCGTGTTGAATACTAATTTCGGACAGACGGATCACGGTGTCTTCACAGAGCGGCCAGAAGCACTTACAAATGACTTCTTCGTAAATCTGCTTGATATGGGCACAGAATGGAAGGCTACCCCGGAAGATGAAGATCTATTTGAGGGTTGTGACCGTGCGACAGGTGAACTCAAATGGACCGGTACCCGTTTGGACCTGGTCTTCGGTTCTAACTCCCAGCTTCGGGCCCTGGCGGAAGTTTACGGGTGCGAGGATTCACAGGAGAAATTCCTGAATGACTTTGTATCAGCGTGGAATAAGGTAATGAACCTTGACCGTTTTGATCTCGACTAACCGCAGCATAACCTTTATTGAGGAATTTTGTTAAAAGGCCGGAGGTTACAGTTAAAACCTTCGGCCTTTTTTAAAATAAGAATTAATAAAATAAAAATATTGTCTCACACCCGTTCACTTTGTTCACTAGAGCCGCAGAGAACATAGAGAAAAACTAAAAAAAGATCGAACCGCTAAGCACGCCAAGAACGCTAAGTATTTCTTAAATGCCTGCGCTGCAGGTAATCCCACAGGGATTAAATCAGGAATGGCTTCAGATAAAAATGAATGTATTTATTTTTATCTGAAGCCATTCCTGTTCTATTTAAGAAATATAAACCGTTTTCCTCCGCACTTTTTTCTTTGCGATTCCTTTGCGAACTTTGCGACCTTGAGTGAGCAAAGCGAACGGGCGGTTAGATCAATGTATAGATTCAGTTGGCCAACGTTTTTTAAAAAATCTGCGGAAATCTGCGCAATCTGTGGATTAAAATAACAAAAGAAAAAATATAAAAGCTCTGGATTCCCCGATCCAGTCGGGGAATGACGAGTGTTTTGTTGAATTTGCTGATTCTATAGCATGATCCCTTTTTGTCTTTCTTCCGGAAAGACTAAAAATATCCTGTTTATCCTGTCAAACATGGTTTTAAGCTTTGAACTTAACCTTGAAAAATTATAAACACGGCAAACTTATCAGAAAACTATCATGGTAATACTTCCCCTTCCCTTTACTCCTTGACATTAAATTGAACCATCAGATACTAATGCACCATGCCGAATATTAAAGCCATAGGATTCGACCTGTTTAATACTCTTATTATCGTAGAACCGGACACACTGGTTCAAGCAATGAAAAGGATGATCAAAAGCCTTGGAGATAACGGTTTAAGTATTAATGAATCATCCTACATAAAGGGCTACAGGAACGCAGCTTCAAAATTTGTCGCGGAGGCAAGAGAAAGCGGAATAGAAACCCATAACAGCATATGGATAAGCCATGTTTTTAAAAAAAATGGATTACTGATCCCGCCCGAAGACGACAGGATAGCAGACGCCATAGATCAATACTTTTCAGCCTTTTATGAAAAGGTGCATCTTGTCCCTGATACAGTTGAAACTCTGACCATCCTGAAAAAGAAATATACTCTCGGACTTCTGTCCAATTTTACTCACGCGCCCGCAGCACGGGAGATTTTAATAAGGACAGGGCTTGCTCCTTGTTTTGACACAATACTAATCTCCGGTGAACTTGGCTATAGAAAACCACATCCATTTGTATTTGCAGAACTTGTCAGGAAACTCGACACTGAAAAAGAGAATATTCTTTTTACAGGTGACGATCCTGAGCCTGATATAATCGGGGCTTCAAAAGCAGGGCTTCATCCTGTCTGGTTTACCTATGTTAAAGAAAATAATGTCCCGGTGATAAAGGGCACCATCCAAAGTGAAACAACCGAACCCGAAATGAATATACCCCGGGCTTCCTCATGGAAAGAATTCATGGATATTCTGGAAACTCAATAGAAAACTATCTTGATTAATATATGCACATATGATAGCTGAAATATCTCTATAAAAATCAATACATTGGGTAAAAACCATTTAATCGGTTTTTACTCATAATAACAAGGAGGAAACAATGGATCTAGGACTTAAAGGACAGGTAGCACTGGTAACAGGTGCCGGAAGCCAGATCGGTTTCGGCAAGGAAATAGCATTATCACTTGCAAGAGAAGGCTGTGCGGCAGTTGCTGTAACAGATATCAACCTGGATGACGCAAAACTTACATGTGAAGCAGTAATAGCGGAAGGTGCGAAAAGTATTGCCGTAAAAGCGGATGTGACAAATAAAGAAGAAGTTGACGCAATGGTTAAGGAAGTTATAGATGAGCTCGGCGATATTGACATCCTGTGCAATGTCGCGGGTGCAATCATGTCAGGCGGACCTTTCGAGGAACAGGACCCGACAATCTGGGAAAAGGAAGTTGCCCTGAATCTTTTCAGCCCCATGTATGTAACCGCAGCCATCCTGCCGGGCATGAGGAAAAAGGGAAAAGGTGCTATCGTTAATATCGGTTCCGGCAGCTCCCACATGTACACACATGGAGTCGGTGTTTATGCCCAGGCAAAGGGTGCCCTTGATGTCTTCACAAAGCAGCTGGCAATGGCTGAAGCTCCGAACAAAATCAGGGTAAATTGTGTTGCTCCCGGACCAGCACCAACCAACTTCATAAAAATCCCTGACAAACAGGCCGTTATTGATATGCTTAAAAAAGAACTTCCCCTCGGCAGGGCAACATCAGCAGAGGATATAGCTAATGCCACACTTTTCTTTGCTTCCGATGTTTCAATTGATATAACCGGGCAGATCCTTCATGTTTCGGCCGGATCGGTGATGCTATAGTTTCTGATTGCTACTTGTTGATATAATTTTAGGCTGCGATATTTTTCTACCGTAATCTGGAAATATCGCGGCCTTTTTTTCTTTAACCTGAGTTCTACATCGTGCGTCATAAGGCTGTTAGAATATCAGAAAAAACTTTAAAGATTATTAGACAGGATTTACAGGATTATTTGGATTTTTAATTTTCACTCTTTCCAGAAGAAAGAGTGAAAGAGTCATCCCACTACACAGGAGAAAGAATTAAAAGCGCTGGATGCCCCAATCAAGTCGGGGAATGACGTGTATTTTGTTTAATTTGCTGATTTGATAATATGATTCCTTTTTGTCTTTCTTCCGGAAAGACAAAAAATATCCTGCACATCCTGTATATCCTGTCAAATAAGATTTTTAAGGAGGTAATATTATGGACAAAAAAACATTTCATATCCCCAATATTTCATGCGGCCACTGTGTGAACAATATCAAAAATGAGCTCGGGGAACTTGAAGGAATAGCAAAGGTTGAAGGTAATCCTGATACAAAGGAAATAACTGTTGAATGGGAAAGTCCCGCGAGCCTCGAAGCAATAAAAGATATGTTTATTGAAATTAATTACCCATCTGAGGATTAGTCTGCATACTTCTTTTAAACCCAGATTTTGTATTAGAAATCGTAGCGAGGGCTAAGAACCAAAGCGAAACGTGAAGTTGGAACGATTTTAGCCCGGAAGCATATCATGAAATATGTTGAGGACTAAAATCGTGAAACGAACGTTGTAGCAAAGGTTTATAGTCCGCAGTAGATTGCTACTGCAAAATCTGGGTTAAAAATAAAGGAACAAAATCCCTCCGGGTCTTGTCTAACGCGTATTCTCTACTTTTCTTCATTACCCAAATCCATTCAAGTTTTTTAAGTGTTGGATTTTGGGAGATTCCTGAGCATCAGCAAGGTGTCAGATTCAAGACGCCAAGAGAGCGACGACTGAGGCGTACATGAAGTGCGCCGCAAGCCTGTCGAGAGCCTCAAGGTCGAACGAGAGAAACGACCGCTTTTTCTCCATAGTTTTAGTGCCGGAGGGAAGGCAACCCGCCTGAGGCGGGTAAACACAGCCCTTCGATTTACTCAGGGCCATGAGCTTGTCGAATGGCAGATTTATCCGCCTTTATTGCAGCGGATGACATTTTGATGGTGATTCAGGGACCATCTTTTGCCTTGACTAACATATGCATATGGACTAAAAGAGAATGTTCAAATTATTAAAATTATTAAATAAAATCTCTATTCATGAATAAAATATTATATATTAAACGGTTAGATTAATGGAAAAAACAAGCACCGTCATCGAAGATCGACGAAAAAAAATAGAACGCTTAAGAGAAATGGGGATAAATCCCTACCCGGCAGGTTACAAAGCAACCATTAATGCTCGTGAAGCAGTTGAAAAATTCAGCGAAAAAGACGGGGAGGAACTTGAAAAAGAGACAACAGAATATTCCCTCGCCGGCAGAATTATGTCCATGAGGGTGTTTGGCAAAGCAGCTTTTATCCACATAAAAGACGTCTCAGGCCTCATACAGGCCTATATAAGAAAAGACAAGGTCGGAGAAGAGGGATACAAACTCTTCAAATTGATGGATATAGGTGACCATATTGGTTTAAAAGGCTCGTTTTTTAAGACCAGAACCGGAGAGCTGACTGCCCTGGCATCGGAGATCAAGCTCCTGACAAAGTCCGTCAGGCCTTTACCTGAAAAATGGCATGGCCTTACTGACATTGAAACAAGGTATCGTCAACGATATGTCGATCTTATCGTAAATGACGATGTAAGAGATGTTTTTAAAACAAGAAGTAAAATTATCAGCTTTTTCAGAGATTTTTTTAACAGCAGGGATTTTCTGGAAGTTGAAACACCAATGATGCAAACAATTCCGGGAGGCGCGACCGCGAGGCCTTTTAAGACATATCATAACAGCCTCGGAATGAGTCTTTACTTAAGGATAGCGCCTGAATTATTTTTAAAAAGACTGGTTGTCGGCGGGCTGGAAAGAGTATATGAGATCAACAGGAATTTCAGGAATGAGGGCATTTCAGTAAAACACAACCCTGAATTCACGATGCTTGAATTCTACATGGCCTATGCCACCTATGAAGACCTGATGAATCTTACGGAGGAACTCTTCAGCAGGCTTTTAAAAGA
>JBHPCX010000052.1:0-25327 GCA_042573485.1 Thermodesulfobacteriota bacterium
CCCAGCTGTCAGGGTTATCAAAAACAGGTGTGTATTCCAGCATATCCATAAAACGTGGAAAGGGACCCATTTTATATCCCACGATTCCCCAGTTATGGTGTGAAGAGGTCATACCCGTAATTGCAGGACCCCCATAGGTATCTTTTATCCGCTTGATCTCTTTTGCCGTAATATCAAGGGCTTCGTCCCAGCTAATACGTTCGTAACCGGATTTTCCTCTGTTTTGAGGATTTCTTTCACCATCAGGATCAAAGTCCACCCTTTTCATGGGATATTTGATTCTATCCTCTGAATACAGCCTTGTTCTTTCTGCATGAACAAAAGGAGCAAGGTTTGCCTTTAAAGGCGGAGTATAGGTTTTACCGCCAGCTTCGATTGCCCATGGCTGAAAATCCTTTTCATCAATAATCAGAGGCTGAACTCTTGTAACCTTGCCGTCCTTCACGGTTACAGATATCGGCCCCTCGTTTGTTAAACTCGAATATACTTTTTCCATATATTATCCTTTCTCATCGCAATTTATTTATGACCGAATATTATTTAATCTTTCTTTCCAAATTTCCCTCATTTCTGTCACACCTTCCTGTATCCTGACAGGTAAATACTAGACCCGACGGTTGTCAATTATTGCCGAGCATATCCGTGATCAGCTGACCTTATCTCACTTTATCAAATGTATTCCTTCGTTCTCGTTTTCATCTGTTTCCATCAACCAACCGTAATAGGTTTTCTGTACCACGGCCCTGATAAATGTTTCGGTATTGATAAGCCCCTTGAGGGGAGAGATCTTTTTCTTAACGAACTCATACAGCATCTCGGTATTTTTTGTATGAACGCAAACAATCATGCCCGACCGGTTGTTTAGAGTCAAGATGAAATAGACCTCCGGGGAGGAACAGAGGCTCTTGCACGCGTTTTCCACTTCCTTTTGATCCACATCCACTATGATAAAGGCATTCGCCGAATAATCCAGCCTTGAAGGATTCGGGATTCCGCTAATTTTTATGATATTCCCTTTTATCAGAGCAGACATACGTCTGTAAACAGTCGTGATATGAATCCCCAGTTTTTCGGCAAGTACAACCGGGTTTGTGCGGCCGTCTTTTGCCAGTTCTTCGATCAGGGCCCAGTCTGTTTTTTTAAGCTTTACCCTGCTCTTTGAAAAGGCCTCCTTTTCAAAGAACCTGTCATAGCGTTTATAGACCTCTTCAACAAAATAAAATTCCGCATGGGTGATTCCATCAATGGTGTAGAGTTCATATCGGATAAAATGATGCAGCAAATCCCACCTGGAAAAATATACCATGACCAGGATATCCAGGCGGCCAAAAACCGTCTGAACAAGATTTACATTAAAATACTCACTCAGAAGATTGCATATATGATCGATTTTAGTTGGATCTGCTTTAATTGCTACAAAGGCACTTGCAGAAAGGTTCAGCTTGTAAGGATTCGGCTGGGCTCTGATAGCAATCAATTTAGAATCAATAAGATTATCCACCCTCTTTGCCACGGTCCTAGGTGTAATACCCAAACGGACTCCCAGTTTGGAATAGCTGACATTGCCGTCCTTCTGAAGTTCTGCAATAAGCTTTAGATCAGTCTTATCGTTTTTCATTAACGGTCCTCAGTTAGTCTTCCCCTTAAAAACAAAAAGGTGGAACTTATCGAGTTATATGCCAAGATGTAGGAATTTAAGGCTAAATCCATGGTCTAAATATCCCAGATCAAGTAATGACTGCAATAAATGCAAAATAAGCTCATTATGTCAAGGCTATTACGCGCTTTTTTCTTATTAAATTATAGATATTGCATGTTATTGTCTATTTATAACCCATACCACATGCAATTTCAGGTAAAATTGGTCCTTTTTCGCCCTTTAAAGTGTCATTTTATCTTGACTCCCAAAGCTAACCTCTTTATATTAGATTTTTCCTTAAAAAGCACCCTCTTATCAACAAATCTCTGCGATTGATCTTCGCAACCTGATAAGAGAGCTTTTTATTTGACCAAAAGAGATGAAATAAAATCATACGGGAGGTAAACAGTGGCAAATAATAAATATGAAATGCTTTTTTCACCCTACCATATAGGTAATGTTCAATTAAAAAACAGGTTTGTAAAAACAGCTGCACAGACATATTTTTTCGATTCCGGAGAGAATCGAGTTGGTGATATAGCCAAGGCTTTCTATGGAGCGTTAGCAAAGGGAGGCGTTGGTCTTATAATAACTGAAACTCCTGCAATGGAATGGCCGTTACTTGATGACGGTGACCGCAGATTCAGGGTTGATAATGATAAATATATTCCACAGATCAAAGAGTTGACCGACCTGGTTCACAGCTACGATTGTAAAATATTCACACAATTCTATCATCGGGGTCCCTGGGGGGAGGTATATCAATTCATAGCCCCAAGAATCGCTGCCTCAGCAGTACAATTTACATCTGAATATGATGTGCATCCGGAAGAACCGCCACACTCTTTGACTGTTGAAGAGATAGAATGGTGGGTCGATCATTTTGCCAGCTGCGCGGTGCGCGTACAGAAAGCAGGTTATGACGGGCTTGAAATAAACGCGGGTGCCGACCATCTTTTCCACTCCTTTATTTCCCGTTTCTGGAACAGGCGGGAAGATGAATACGGCCCCCAGACAATGGAAAACAGGATGCGTTTCGTAGTAAATATCATAAAAGAGATAAAGAAACGGTGCGGTGATGACTGGCCGGTCCAGGTTCTCATGAATGCCTATGAGTTTGGAGCCGGAGAACTGGGAATAACCGCTGAAGAAGGTAATGAGATAGCAAAAATATATGAATCAATCGGAGTTGATTCACTTCAGGTGAGAAGCCATCTTCACGGACATCATCAGGGTTCCTACCTTCACAATTTACTCTGGTATCCTGAACTTTGTATTCCCGAGGATGAGCTGGTTGAAGAAATGGACTGGAGCCGCAAAGGTGACCTGATCAACGTTCCTTCCGCTGCCAGAGTCAAAAAAGTAGTAACCAAGCCGACTATTATGGTTCCATCAGGTTTCACCGCTGATTACGCGGAAATGGTTCTTCAAAGAGGAGATGCTGACATAATCGGATTTAACAGGCGCCTTTTTGCAGACCCATATTATCCCATGAAAATAAGGGAAGGCCGACCGGAAGATATTCAGCCATGTACACACTGCAACAACTGCGCGAAATTATACAATGAAGTCAGACAATGCCGTATAAACGGTGCCTTCGGTACTACCAGTTACGACATAGACAAGGCTGATAAAAAGAAAAAGGTAATAGTGGTGGGCGGCGGGCCCGCGGGAATGCAGATAGCCAGGGTCGCTGCCGAGAGAGGCCATGATGTAACGCTTTATGAAGAGGGACATTACCTGGGTGGAAATATGCCCATGGCCGCGACCATTAAGGGCACAACTCTGGAAGATATTCCTTCAATCGTAACGTTCTTCAAAACCCAGCTTAAAAAGCTGGGAGTTAAGGTACATTTAAACAAAAAAGTTACTGCCGATACAATCCTTAAAGAAAAACCGGATACTGTTGTTGTCGCAATAGGGGCCGTACCCGGATATCCTGATGTACCCGGACTTGACAGCCCCAATGTCATAAAATCAACTACCCTGTACAACCTGGTAAGATTTGTTCTCAGATTCTTCAGCCCGGCATTTTCCAACTGGTTTACTAAAATAAGGCTTCCCGCCGGATGGAACCCCTTTAAGACCATAGGGAAAAGAGTTGTCATCATCGGTGGCGCCATCCATGGATGCCAGCTAGGTGAATTCATGGCAAAAAGGGGGCGGCAGGTCACTATTGTTGAACCCAACGAGGAAGAGGTCGGAAGACTGCTTGCCCCTGAATATAAAACCCGCCTGTTCTCATGGTTCAAGAAAAAGGGAGTGGAAATATATGCAGGAGCTAAGCTGGTAGGAATCACCAAGGAAGGTTTGAAGATAGTAACCAAAGAAGGCGAAGAAAAAATGCTGCCGGCTGACAGTATTCTTCCTGTCGGTTTTGTATCGAACACCGGTCTGTATGAAGAGATCAAGGGAAAGGTTCCGGAACTCTATATAATCGGTGACTGTGATGATCCCGCAATCCTGCCTGATGCAACCGGATCAGGCTGGAGAATTGGTAATCAGATATAAGTATTCTTAACTCTAAACAATAAATATAACCCTCTCAGCTTTGCTGCGGGGGTTTTTTATTGAGTGATGTATCAGGATATATCATTCCTTTGAGTCCTAAATATTTTTTACTTCAGCCATTAATTTATCAAATTTTTCAATTTCGATTACGGGTGACGTCGTAAAAGAGATCCCGGTTAATTCTTTTAACGCCACTGATGTAGCAAGAGCCTTTTCTACATCCGGCAAATTCATGGTAAAAACAAGATCGTGTTCTCCAACCACGGCATACATGGATATAACTTCTCCACCCTGCTTTTGAATAAGATCTACAGCCTTTTCCGTACGCTCGGCGCTGATTCCCTTTATTGCCTCTGTTGTGTACTTTCCAAACATCATAAATGCTGACATTTCAATACCTCCTTTCTGTTCTCAATTTTTCATTAAAAATTGAGTGGGTTAATATATTTTTTAAAAAATAATGAAAAGGAAAATGTATTAAAACTAAGTGGAATCAGATTCAACAATCGTATCAAGTGAAAAGCGTGTAATCCAGGAAAGTATCAGGGGTCTCTATCAGGTCTTGACGATACTTGCATCCGGTCTAAAGTAACTATAGAATGAAATCATTTTTACAGCAGGCACTATATCATAAAAAATTTAAAAGTTCTATTTTTACGTTCGGATAAATATACTGTTTTTTTTTGGTCTGGATAAAGAAGAAAATAGTATAGCCATGGGGCCAAAAATTGTTTCCATTTCAGATCAGAATTTTGCACCAAAATTGTACAAAACTGGGTGAGGAAAGTTGTTCTTCTATGGTTTCTTAAGATGTATTAATTAACCTTTAAATCAGCTAATTTTCTCTGACTGTCCTCAAACTGCTCAAGAGACTTTTCTAAATATACATTTACTTCATCGATATATCCATCCGCCGAAGCACACCACACACGATTGAGGTACCGGTCACCTGCAGCGAAATGACTCATGACATCAGCATAGGCCTGAATTCCATAAGTATGGGAAATACTTTCACGGGCTTCAACAAAGACATTTAGGTCTTCAAGAAAAAGTTCATCCACCCTATGACGAACATCGTAGGTGTTTATCGTTTCCTTCTGGTCATTTAACTCTTTGAGATTTTTTATAATACTTGAAATACTGATTTCAATCTGCTCCATATTTTTAGTTAAAACTTCCGTTGACTGAACTTCCTTTTTAATGGAGACCTTTACCAGTACAATACCGATGATACCTGTAATAAGCGATACTATAAAAGGAACCCATCGAACGGTTTCCACATCAATCACAGTCATCAGGGTTCCGGCAATAAATCCAATACCAATTAAAACGATCCCAAGTTTTGTCATGTTATTCTCCCTGGTTATTATTTCGCTGCTGATATTACCTGAATTAATGCAATGACAACTCCGATCAATGCTTCACCGACAATCAATCCTGTTGCAAAAGGGATACCCCTTTCCTCACTGAATCGCACTCCATATTTTTTATCAGCAAATAATCTGGACACTGTCCCGAATGAATAGGTAATAACAATATTAAAAGGCAGGTAAAAACCAAGACCCACCAGAATACCGAGGCCTCCTATTCCAGAGGCACTCAAGAGGGCCCCGATTCCCGCGCCGGCTATATATTTCTGAACCGGAACGTCACCGCCGAGAATGCCGCTAATCATACTCGCCAGCGCCTGCCCTTGCGGTGCAGGAAGTTTATCACTGCCAAGGCCGTATGCCTTGTGGAGAATGAAGATTAAAAACATAATGATAACCGGGCCGAGCCATGTCCCCAGGAACTGCCCGATCTGCTGTTTTCTGGGAGATGCTCCAACAAGATAACCGGTCTTCAGGTCAAGCATGAGGTCAGTGGCCTGTGCCATTGCAACGCATGCAGCTGCCCCGACCAGAATAGAAACGGCGATGGCCTGACTGCTATCACCAATTCCTCTTGTCAGGACAATAAAAATGGTTACCGCGATAAGGGTCATGCCGCTCAAGGGCGACCAGTTTGTGCGCCCGATACATTCCGAAAGAATGACACCGGCCATCCAGATCCAGAGGGTTCCCAGAATCGCAATGAGCCCGCCCCGCAAAACACCTACCTGTTTTGAGGTTGTTACAGCGAGAATAAAGAGGAGCACAAAGGCCAGGCCAATCGCGATATAGAGCATTTTAATGGGTAATTCATCCTTTGAAATGGACATTTTCATCTTTGATGCGGACTGCATGCTTTTAATAGCACCTGTGATCAAAGGCAGCGCCAGGACTATCCCGGTAAGAGCACCCCCGATAAGCATGCCGATACCGGCCGGCCTGAACAGGTTGACCCTCAGATATCCAGGCATGTTTGTACCCATTTCCTTAATTGCTTCTGCTGATGGCAATAATCCCATACCCGAAAGAATTGGCGAGAGAATCCAGTAACAGGTATAGCCTCCAACGATAAAATAAATGCCGCCTTTACCGGCTATAAAACCAACACCTATTGTCATAAGGGAAATGTAAATCACCACATTCAAATATTCAGGAAGTCCCAGCAAGTCTCCCACATACCAGTTCTCAAAATGAAAAGCATAAGCGAGGAAATGGATCAGGCCGCTCAGCAGTGCGCCGCCGACTAGCAATTTTGCTTTTGTTACTCCTGCTCCGGGAGATTTCAAAATGGACGCGACTGCTATTCCTCCCGGGAAAGCGAGGCGTTCATAGTCGATCATTTGTTTACGAAGAGGAATGATAAAAGCGATACCAAGGACTGCGCCCGCGATGCAGGAAAAGACCATCACAATGGGATTTAACATTTCATGGTGGCCCAGAATAAAAAGAGCCGGAACAGAAAACATCATCCCTGCAGTCGCTCCGTTTACACCGCTTGCTATGGTTTGATTGATATTGTTTTCAACGATACTGTTACGGCGCATGATACCGCGCAGTATAACGAATCCCAAAATGGCTGCCAGTTCAGATCCTTCAATAGAAAAACCCAGGATCAGGCAGGCGTACCCGAATGAAAGAGACAATACGGCACCTATACCGTACCCTACGAGAATAGCCTGCCATGACAATTCCGGATAAGGCCCGCGCCGGATTACCCGTACAACATTCTTTTGTAATTCTGCCAAAAGTTTTCCTCCTCGTTAAAAGTAGTATGTGTCTTTTGTCATGTCATACAAATAAATATCTTATTGTAATCAACACTTTTGAAGTGTTTTAAAATATTACAACTACTGGAACTTATTAACACTTTTACTTTACTTAATGCAAGGCTAAGCCGGCATAAACGCGGCTTTAGACGCGGTTGTGGCCGGTCTTCAGCCGTCTGCCAGGCCCATTCCATTTTTCACTAACCTTCAAATGATTGTAAATGCTGTTTTCCAGAGTCTCCTATTTCATCCCATACTGCTTTTGATTCAACCCATATATGATGAGCCACTTTAAGTGATTCACCCCCTTCAGTGACTAAACCAGCCGGAACATACATGCGTGATTCATCATTGGTACCTGGTAAAAATGACCCGCAAACTCCACAAAAACTAGTATGCCATTCTGCGTCGGGCTTCTTCCAGGTCGTAATCATGTTGTTACCTCGCATCCATCGAAACACATCGTTATCGACAACAACAACAGCTACACCATTGCTTCCAGTGGATTTCCGACAGATAGAGCAATGACATATGAAGACTTCTGAAATATCGGAGTCAATTTCAAAAGCGACCGAACCACAGTTACATTGTCCTTTTGCCATTATTTTCTCCTTACCACTATAGTATTCAGGAAATTTACTGATTTATTTTAGCTACTAACTAGAGAGTAGCGAGAATTAATTCTTGTTTATTGATTCCTTTTGCCTGTTCTCCACAACTCAAAAACGACAGAGTCGAGTAGGCCGAGGGAACTTCCCCCTCAGCCTCTCACAGAACCGGACGTGACAGTTTCAGGACTTGTACCCGATCCTGTTATAGCCTGGACATCCAGATTATCTGTTATGTGCTTTATCTGAACAGGATCTTTATCTATGAGAACAACATCCTGTCCTTCTTCTGATAGCTTCTGGGCGCAGTGAAAACCGACTTCTCCTGCTCCAACGATTATTATCTTCAATTTTGTGAGTTCCCTTATTTTATAGCTGATCTTATGGTGATTTTTAGATCAGTCTTATTTCTATGTCAATATTATTGAAAATAAGATTTAAACGCACCGGCTGACAAGGTTTTTAACCGGGTAGTCATCTGGTTTAATAATAAGGATTACGGAGGAGCTTTAAATGATGCCAACAATGCATTGAGCATCAAGCCAGAAAGTGGAGGATACATGCATATTCTATCTTTTATAAAATGTGAAACTGCAGAAAAAGACTTAAATAAGAACCACTAAACGCCGTTTATAAAATTTAATACCAAGGTGATAGCCTGTTAAATTTGTCATATGGTTAATAGGGTTGATTTGTATTATTTATATATTCAATCCGATCAACAAAGCTGCCTGTTGACAAAGATTTACCTATCTAGTATTCGTAAAATTTAGTTTCAACCACAGATTAATATTTTGATTGTTTTTTCATTTATTTATTTCATATATATGAAAACTGCGTTTGTAACAGTAAAACAGGATCAACCATTATATAAAAAGAAACGATTCTTTTATGTTTATTCAAAAACCGGCTAAATCAACCAATATTCTTATTCTTGGACTGGGCGGAGGTGGATATTACCTTGCAAAACGTCTTGAGCATGAGGGATATTCAATAACTGCCATTGAATCCGATTCAAAAATGATCCGCCACGCAGATGGTGATATTGATGCTCGTCTCATTCATGGTGATGCCATGAGTATTGAGTGCTGGAATGAAGCGGGCGCTGAAAAAATGGATTGCCTGATTGCCGTTACAAATAACGATGCAGTTAATATGATGACTTGCCTGATCGGAGACCGGTTTGGAATACCCCGTAAAATTGCCCGGGTACGTTCAACAGAGTTCGGCATGAAAGATTCTCTCCTGAACGCACGTGATCTGAAAATTGATATGATTATCCATCCGGAGGAACTTGCAGCTCAGGAAATTTTCAAACTGATCAAGCTGAGATTCGGAAACGATATTATCGATGTTGCTGAAGGTCAGTTGCAGGCAATGGCCACTCGTATTCATGATATATCTCCTCTTGCCAACAAGAAACTGAAAGATATCTCCATCGAGCTTTCGGATTTTCCCTTTCGGGTGGTGGCGATTGCCAGGGGTATCACGACAATCATTCCGACAGGGAATGATCAGCTCCTGCCACAGGATCTGGTTTATTTCATGGCTAATGTCGAAGACATGCCAAGCCTGATGCTTATCACTGGTGTTCAACAGCAAAAAAGGTACCGTGTTATGATAATCGGTGGAGGGCTTATAGGACAACGCCTTGCTACCTTACTTGGTAAATCTGTCGAAGTGCGGTTAATAGAAAAAGATGAAACATTCGCTGAGGAGCTATCCCATAAATTAATGCATACAGAAGTTCTCCTTGGAGATGGTTCCGACTCGGATGCTTTGATAACAGCAGGTTTACTTGAAATGGATACTTTTGTCACAGCAACGGGTGAAAATGAAACCAATATCATGACATGTGTGCTTGCAAAACACCTAATAACATCCCATAATAAAAAGGCGGAAGATAAACTCATTAAATGTATTGCCCTGGTAAACAAAGAAGATTATGTGGTTCTTGGAGCAGCCATGGGATCAGATATTACCCTTAATAAAAAGATTCTTGCCGGTAATGAAATTTTAAAATTCATCCGCAGAGGAGAATTATTGTCTGTTGCTCATTTACATGGGTTTGACGCGGAAATGGTTGTTATCGTAGCAGCCCAGAACTCACCAATAACACGTAACCCCTTATCCAAACTTGACTCCTTTTACTCTGAAAAAATGATGATCGGCGGAATCAAAAGAAATGACGAATGGCATGTGGCTGTCGGCGATACGCAGATCCAGCAGGATGATCACGTGATCGTTACCTGCTTGTCCCAGAATTTGAAGGATGTACAGAAACTATTTCTTGCCTGAGCCAGTTTCAAAACGCTTGATTTTGCACAATATCTGCGTCAGACTCAAATTATAATCCTCGAAATACTACGTGTATTCCTGTGGTTATAATATTCGTCTTCCTTGACCTTGCCCAAACTTAAGTATTTTGAAACTACCTCACCTGATATTTTTTTACTTTTTCCAGAATGACGGATAAAAAATCACCAGTGCTGAAAACATCTCAAGACGTCCCACCAGCATATTCCAGGACATAAACCACTTCCCCAAATCTGAAAAAAAAGCATAATTTTCCGATGGGCCGACATCACCAAAACCGGGACCGATATTCATTAAAGTCGCGATAATGCAACTCATTGCGGTGGTATAATCAATATCTTCAACAAATGCCATGAAACAGCCGCCGCCTAATACCAGAAAGATATTCACAATAAAATAACAGATAGCAAGATCAATAATCTGATGTTCAACACGACGCTGATTTAACCTGACAGCAACAATGGCCATTGGTTGAAAAAAAATCCGTTTAATAACAGCTACGCCGTATTTACATACCAGCACATAATGAACAACTTTGATACCGCTGGTGGTTGAACCGGCACATGCGCCAATAAAGCAAACTGCATAAATAAACATTTGAGCAGACTGGGGCCATTTTTCATAATCTGCTGTCGTAAAACCTGTTGTTGTCAGGATAGATGTAATCTGAAACGTTGCATACCGTATAGAATCCATCAACTCATATGTGTTCTCTTTCCACAGAACCAGCGAGGTCATACCACAAAAAAACAGCATAAAACCAAGGTACCACCTGAACTCGGTATTGTTTTTAATCACGCTCCAGTTTCCCATCATCATGTGATAGAAAAGCATGAACGTCATCCCGCCCAAAAACATAAAAACAATAATCACCCAGTCAAAATAAGCATTGTTATAATGCCCGATACTGGCATTATAGGGTGAAAAACCTGATGTGGATACCGTTCCGAAAGAATGACATAACGAATCAAACAAAGACATCCCACCGGCACAAAGAAAAACGGTTTCAAGAACATTCAGGGTGATATATATACCCCAGAGCCATATCATTGTATCCCGATTCCGGGAAACAAATTTTTCTTTTGTAATCACCTGTCCAGGACTGGACTCAGCGCGAAACAAGCGTACACCGCCCATACCATGAGGCAGAAAGATGACTGTCAGCGTTAAAAAGCCCATGCCTCCGAGCAGGTGTGTCTGACTTCGCCAGAAAATAAGCCCGCGCGGAACGATCTCGGTATCTGTCAGGATTGTGGCACCTGTCGTGGTATAACCCGACATCATTTCAAAAAATGCATCTGTAAAAGATGGAATGGACCCATGAATAACATATGGTACAGCGGATACTGCAGATATCAGTACCCAGCCAAAAAAAGCGATAAAAAAACCATCCTTGATATTTAATTCCTGATGCCTGCGGAAAAACCTCCACAGTAAATACCCGATTGCAATAGTTACAATTCCTGTTATACCAATGGAATTAAAATCATCTTCTTGATAATAAAATGAACAGATCAACGGGAACACCATTGAACTGCCTGTAACAATTAATAACTTACCAAGAACATTAGCAATCGTTTTGTAATTCATATGAGTGTCACTTTTTCCTTATTAAGAAATTACCCGTCGCCGGCTTCACAGAAACTGTTCATTACATCAAAACCACACCCTGGATCAATGCTCTATATTATTTCAGAAAATTTCTGATGGTAACAGGTCAGATATTCATTAAACTGTCCGTATTCATGAACGTACCATTGAAAGAACCTGTCATCCCAGCATTAACAAACAGAAACCAGGATTAAGAATAATTGATGATATTCCTGTAGTTTTTAGATCAGGCTCATTACTATGTCAATATTATTGAAAGTGAGTGTTTCAGCATATAAAGTACATACTTTCAAAAGAATTTATGTGGACAAGACCACTACATGATGGTAATTTATAAAAATTATATAATTACCGGCAATTTATCAATGATATTAATTAATTATAATTCAAACAAGATGAGAAAATGATAAAGGACATTAACGGAAAATACACGAATAAGCGTTTGATAGAATATATCAATAAATTTCCAAGTACCAGAATACTTGTTATAGGAGACATCATACTTGACGAGTATGTCTGGGGTGATGTTTCCCGGATATCACCTGAAGCACCGGTACCTGTTGTCAATATTATGGATGAAACAAGGCGGCTGGGAGGTGCGGCAAACGTACTTAACAATATAATTTCCCTGGGTGGACAGGCGATATTATGCGGAGTAACCGGTGATGACGAAAGTGGAAAATACATCACTGAACAGATAGAGAATTCGGGTATAACACCGGAAGGTATTATCACTGATCAATCCAGATGTACGAGTGTCAAAACAAGGGTTATAGCTCATAATCAGCAGGTAGTAAGGTTTGACCGTGAAACAAAAAAACCCGCAGGCCCTGACATCATTAAAAAACTCAAAAAAACAATAAAGGATAATCTTAAAAAGATTGACGCGATAATCATAGCGGATTACGGGAAAGGTGTAATCTCATCAAAATTAATCAGGGCCATTAAAAAACTCATATCAGGGACAGGCATTATTCTCGCGGTTGACCCTAAAATAGAAAATTTCAAGTATTACCAGGAAGTCGATATTGTTACTCCCAATCATCATGAGGCAGGTTCATTCTGCAGATTTGAAATAACTGATGAAGAATCATTAATCAGGGCGGGGAACTATATTCTCGATAAAATCAAGTGTAAATCAGTTCTTATTACTCAGGGAAAGGACGGCATGACTTTATTTGAAGCAGGATCAAACCCCAGCCATATCCCAACAGTCGCTATGAAGGTATTTGACGTCTCAGGAGCCGGGGACACGGTAATAAGCGCTTTATCAATGGGGCTCGCTGCGGGGATGAACAGACAATCTGCCGCCCTTATTTCTAATTTTGCATCGGGTATTGTCGTGGGAGAGGTTGGAACTTCAACAGTATCGGCTGAAGATCTAAAAACCGCCATAAGAAATCGTTAAAAAATGAGCACCCCAAATGAATCAGATAAGGTAAAGCTGTTTTCCAGCATCTTTTCGGCTGAAAAAGAGTTGATAGATAAGGTTATTGAGCAGCTTGTTACACTTTTCGGGGAGCCGGATATCATCAGCCCATGGCTTTTATTTGACCGAACCAGATACTATGAAAGAGAGATGGGGTGGCCCCTGCATCGCCGTTTTATTGTTTTCAGGGATTTTATTGCGCCGGAAGATATTGTGGAAGCAAAATTAGAAACGAATAAGATAGAAAGCAAGTATTCAAATGAAAGCAAACGGCGGATAAATATAGATCCGGGATATGTTTCTATGGAACGTCTCGTACTGGCTACGGGGAAAAATTATACTCATCGTATTTATCTGTCACAGGGTATATATGCCGATCTTACTCTTGTATTTAATAAAGGCACTTTTAAACCTCTGGAATGGACATACAGAGACTATTCAGATCCCGACTCCATTGACTTTTTTAACAATGAGCGGGAAAAATATAAAAATCAGCTGAGAGGCATTGAAGGAGAAATATCTTGAAAAGCATGACAGCATATGGACGGGGCGAATTTGAATTTACACAGGGAGTCCTGTCAGTTGAGTTAAAAGCGCTTAATAATCGTTACAAAGACATTATACTTCGTCTGCCTGCTGCACTGCAGGAATTTGAAGACATTATAAGATCAGAAATATCCGCAAGGGTTAAAAGAGGTAGAATTGAGGTCAATATTCAATTAAACAGTAATAATGAAGAGTCAACATATAACCTTGAACTTAACCGGCCTTTACTGGATGCCTATTTAAAAATCTATGAAGAAATGAATGACGAATTTGACACTAATGAGCAGTTAAAACCCGATTTCTTTTTACAGTTGAGGGACTCGGTTCTTCACAAGTCAGTGGAACTTGATACTGATAAGCTAAAACCAGCTATTGGCACATTAATGAGTCAGGCGCTGGATTCACTGGATACAATGAGGCTTAAGGAAGGAGAAGCTATTGAGGATGATCTTAAAAAGAGGCTTGACCTGTTAAAAAGCTATCTGGATAAAATTGAAGAAAGAGCTCCCTGTGTGGTCACCGAATACAAAGAAAAATTAATAAACAGAATCGAAGCGATCTCGGAAAATATTGAAGTGGATGAAAACAGGCTTGCCCAGGAAGTCGCCCTTTTCGCCGGAAGATGTGATATAACTGAGGAGATTGTCCGGGCAAGGAGTCATCTTGATCAATTTCATAATTACATGGCCATTGATGACTCAATCGGCCGCAGACTCGATTTTCTGGTACAGGAATTAAACAGGGAGATAAATACGATAAGCTCCAAGGCATCCGACTCATTAATTTCAGCTAATGCCGTGGACGCAAAAGCAGAACTGGAAAAGATCAGAGAACAGATACAGAATGTTGAATAAAGGGGGAATTTAATGACTCATAAACTTGTTAATGTCGGGTTCGGTAACTCGGTGGTCTCCAGAAGGGTAGTCGCCATTATCTCACCAAACGCCGCACCGATTAAAAGACTGAGAGACGAGGCAAGGGAGGATAGGCGTCTTATAGACGCGACCCAGGGCAGAAAAACAAGATCCGTTATTATAACTGACAGTAATCATGTAATACTGTCCGCCATTCAATCGGAAACTATAGCCCAAAGATTCAGCCCTGATATTATTTTAAGCAATGAAGATATAGAAACAGAAGAGGAAATATGAAAGGCAGGGTATTTGTACTATCAGGACCATCGGGTTCGGGGAAATCAACCTTAATCAGGGATGTGAGAAAAAGGATTGATAACCTCGTGTACTCTATTTCCTATACGACCCGCGGTCCCAGGCTCAACGAAAAAGAGGGTGTTGATTATTTTTTTATTGATAACACCACTTTTGTTGACATGATAGAGAAAGACGCGTTTCTGGAGTGGGCCCGTGTATATGGTGATTACTATGGTACATCCCGCGGATCAGCTGAAGAAAAACTGAATGCGGGATCTGATATGATACTGGATATTGACAACCAGGGCGCAAAAAGTATTAAAGAAAATATAAATGACTGCCGGCTTATATATATTCTGCCCCCATCAATAGAAATACTCGAAAAACGCCTTCGAAAGAGAGCTACAGATAATTCGGCTGTAATTGAAAAGAGAATAAAACAGGTGAATAATGAACTTTCAAACTGCGAATGGTATGACTACCTGATCATCAATGATGATCTTGAAAAAGCCGCAGGTGAGTTGGAAGCGATAATTATCGCGGACAGGTGTTCAAGGGAAAGAGCCCTGCCTGATATTGAAATAAAATTCAAAATATAATCTAGTTTTCAGAGTTATTATTTTTTAAAAGAGATCGCAGTAACCTAGATGTTCCCTTGTCAACTGCTTTATCACCTAATGTCAAATGACCCGGGAACTGTCCAAATATGTCATTCCCGCGCAGGCGGGAATCCATTTTTTTTGTTTTTCCCAAAGAATTGCTGATTCAATATTTTCAGATAACTCTCATACAAAATAGTAGTATTATATTTTTATATAAAACCATTAGACCTAACTTATATATGATATTATCTACGCTTTATCAATTGACCAATAGACCTGTATAATGAACTTTTATGCCTTTGTTGACTAACATGTAGACAGCGGATAATTTTATTATTTCAAATGGATTCCCGCCTGCGCGGGAATGACATATCGCTAGGCGACAATACAATTTTTTTTACAGGAGTCTTCAATAGAACAAAAAAAGAAAATACAGTTTATACCGGGGATCCATAGCGTAAAGGAATCTCTTGCAAATAATAGAGACAGCATACTGGAATTATGGGTTGTCCGCGGCAAGAGATCAGTGAAAATTAAGAACATCATTGACCTCGCTCAAGACAACAGTATCCCGGTTTTTGAAAAAGAGAAATCGGTTTTTGATACCATCCTGCCGGGCACAACTCACCAGGGAGTAACGGCACTTATCAAAGGTTTTGAATATACTGATATCAAGGAGTTGATCAGTTCTGCCCGCGGCAGCAAAGGAAGTAACCTCTTCATAGCCATTGATCATATTACCGATGAAGGAAACCTGGGCGGGATACTGAGAACAGCAGCCTTTTTCGGTGTAAACGGGCTTATACTTCCCCGTGATCGGTCCGCGAAAGTATCCGGCGGAGCCATAAAACGTTCTTCCGGTGGATACGCGCATGTCCCGGTTTCCCTTGTTGTCAACCTGGGAAGAACCATTGACTTGCTCAATAAAGAAGGTTTCTGGATTATTGGTACATCCGGTAAAGGGGGGGAAACAATCTATGAGTTTGACTGGAAGCGGGACACCCTGCTTATTCTCGGCAATGAGGAAAAGGGTATAAGTCCCTCAATTCTTAAGCGCTGCCATCAGGTATTAAAAATCCCCTCCCATGGCAATATTGACGCGCTGAATGTTTCGGTTGCGACAGGAATAATTCTCTCGGAAATAACAAGACAAAGGAACTATACACATTAATATGACCAAAAAAATATTCATTTTAACCCTTATTTTACTCGGGGGATGTGTGAATATTCCTGATACACTTACACCTGTATCCAATTTTAATCTGGATAGATATCTTGGTACCTGGCATGAAATCGTAAGATTGGATCATTCCTTTGAAAGGGGTCTTGAAAAGGTATCAGCTCAATATACCCCTAGAGATGATGGAGGCGTAAAGGTTGTTAATCGCGGGTTTGACCCGGTAAAAAATAAATGGAAAGAGGCTGTTGGAAAGGCTTATTTTGTGGAATCCAGTGATACAGGAAGGTTAAAAGTTTCCTTTTTTGGACCATTCTACGGCGGATATAATATTATTGAACTTGATCAAAAAGAATACTCATATGCGGTTGTATGCGGATCTAAAAAATCATATCTCTGGATTCTTGCAAGAGAACCTTATATGGACAAAGCATTGCTTGATAAGCTTATTTTAAAAGTGAAGAATTATGGTTTTAAAACAGATGAACTAATTTATGTAAAGCATTAAAATACTCTATATTTACATCTTTTAATGATTATTCAGCTTGGTTTCCCAGTCAAATTCAGGAGTAGTTACAGAATGCTCCAGCCTCTGGAGTCGCTTTTCAAGATTACTGTAGCGTCGTTTGATACGGTCGGTGGCCATATCCTTTGAACGAAGATAACTATCGTAAAACTCTTCCTCATCGGCATTCTTAAGGGGTATTACAGGCTCGGGCTTCATTAAAAAGGCCGCGGCAAAGTAAATGACACCGGTAGGCCAGAATCCGGTCATAATAAAAAGCAGGACAGTAAAAAAACGGATCCAGTTGACGGAAAGATCAAAGTATTCAGCGATGCCTTTGCAGACTCCCAGTATTACACCGTCACGTGAACGGTACATCCCTCCGCGAAGTACACCCTCAAAACGGTCTCTTGAGAAATGCCTACTCATAAACCTTTCACCTCTTTCTCTATGATATCTGTACCTGTTATGAAATGTCATTATTGTTCATCCTTTCTTCTTTTTTCTCTTTCAAGGAGAATAGTTTCAAGGGAGTCTACACGCTCTTCCATTCTGGCCAACCCCTGGTATATTTCCTGTATCATTCTTGCTTCATTGGTGTGTTCCTTCTGACCTTTGGGAGTAGCACCTCCCTTGAGAATTTTAATTGCCATTAGAACAGTACTTCCTATTATTGCAAGGGCAAGAACAATTGCGCCAAAGACAATCATTACTATGAATGGTGCATCCATTTTTTACCTTTCCTTCAACTTTGGATAAAACGTTAAAAAGTTTACTATAATGATGAGAATTTTTTATCTGTTTCCTTCTCAAGTACTAACGTCTCAATATTGGCAATTCTTTGCTCCAGTTTATCCAGGCGAAGATCATAGTCCAGGTACTTATCATCCCTGTCATTGGTTTTTGTCCTTATCTTTTCCTTATAAATACCGGCGAATATACCCATTCCTGTTATTACTGCTATAAAGAAAAAAACAATAAGTACTATAACAGCCTCGTCCACAGTTCTTGTCTCCTTTCAATCCGTTGGAAGTATTTTTTTTTGAAATAAAAGAGGTAATGAAATCTTTTTATCATATATTAAATGCAAAATAATATCATCTTCTTTATTCAAAAAATTTATTCATCTTCCTTTGGCTTGTCGACGTTCTTGAGCGCTCTTAATTCATCTTCTATCTCATCATCCAGGCCCAGTTCTTCAAACTCGGCCTCAAGAGATCCGGTTACTCCGTAATTTACAAGATCAGCTTCCGCTTCCATGCGCTCAATCCTGTTTTCAAGATCATCAAAACGATACATGGAGTCATTGCTGTCTATCCGCCTGATATCTTCCTGGGCCCTTCTTTTCCTGTTCGCGTGGATATGCCTTTGTACCAGCATTCTCTGTTTTTCTCTCGCAGAAGCAAGCTTGTCTTCAAGCTGCCTGATATCTTCCTGGTACTCATCTATAAGGGCTTCATGCTCCTTGAGTTCCATTTCAAATGCCGTCACTCTTTCCGAATATTTTCTTTTTTGAATGAGGGCCTCGCGGGCGAGATCATCACGTCCTTTACTTACGGCAAGGGGCGCCTTTTCAGCCCAGTAGGAAACACGGTTCCTGACTTCTTCAATCTGACGTTCAATCTTTTTACCACCGGCCATAACACCGGCACATGAAGCTTTAAGCTCCACGAGAGTGTCTTCCATTTCACTTATCATCAACTTGATCAACTTCTCCGGATCTTCTGCTTTATCAAGCATCGCATTGATGTTAGAACTGACTATATCTCTGAATCTAGTAAAAATACCCATAATTTTGCCTCCTGTTTTTATTTTACCTTTGTAAAAGCATTATTCATGCCAATTCTTTATTTTTTAAATAATGCCGATAAATCAATATGTTATAAACTTGACACCATATCAGGCCAATGGTATATTAGGCCACCAATTCGCACCAATAACCAATTAATAGCCAATCACGCCTGCCAGAAAATTGAAAGGACCTTTAAAAATGGCTTTAAGCAAACAGAGAATAGCTGAAGAAAATCCTTTGAAAACAAATGAAGCCCTTGGCCAATCTGAAAAATTCTTTGAATTCCAGGAATCACTCGCTAAGGTGGCGCCAATAAACAGACCGGTTCTACTCCTTGGAGAAAGGGGAACGGGCAAGGAACTGGCAGCTTCAAGGCTGCATTATTTATCTGAAAGATGGCAGGGACCTTTTGTGGCCCTGAACTGCTCGGCCTTAAATCCCACTCTTATTGAATCAGAGCTTTTCGGTTATGATAAGGGAGCATTTACCGGGGCGGAAAAAAGAAGAATCGGTAGATTTGAAGTTGCTGACGGAGGGACTCTTTTTCTGGATGAAATAGGAACTATCCCCATGGAAGTCCAGGAAAAAATACTCCGTGTTGTTGAATATGGGACATTTGAACGGGTTGGCAGCTCATCGGGCATTGAAGTTGATGTTAGAATAATAGCCGCGACAAACGCGGATTTAATCGAAATGATATCAGACGGTACTTTTAAAAGAGACCTGCTCGACAGGCTGTCTTTTGAGGTACTCTTTCTCCCGCCCTTGAGAGAAAGAATGGAAGATATCATGATTCTGGCCAATCATTTTGCTTCAAGAATGGCTTACGAGCTAAAAAGAAATGACATACCTCAATTCAGCGAGGACGCTGAAGATGCCCTGATGACATATCAATGGCCTGGAAATGTCCGTGAATTAAAAAATCTTGTTGAAAGGGCCGTATACAAAGCTGAAACAGATGTGATAACAGACATAGAATTTGATCCCTTTATATCACCATACAGCAGCAGAAAGCCTAGTAAAAAAGAAGAGGTCCTCACTGTTGAAGAAAAGTCACCCGTAATTGAAGACCTTTCAGACAAAACTCTTCCTGAAGCGGTAAAAGAGCTTCAGATTCGTCTTTTGAACAGCGCGCTCAAGAAAGAAAAACATAACCAGAAAGCAGCAGCCAAGAAACTCGGGATTACCTACCACCAGTTCAGGGGACTCTACCGGAAACTGCAGCGCCATATAAAATAATTAAAAATCCCATCACCGAAATTGGTCCGCGTAACCATCCTGCCAGACCACAGTTTTATATGAGGGCAGGTGTGAGACAGATGGATTCCGATATTGGTGTATTCTATAATTAATAGTGGCAAATTAATTGACCAATCTGGTGAGGCAGGTAATGGATGTTTTTTTAAAGGGGGTTACGGTAACCCGGCTGTTCCCTTATCAAGCAAGGGACAAAAGAATGTTAAATGACCCAGGGCCACCCAAATCCGTCATTCCCGCGAAGGCGGGAATCCATTTCAAATTTCTCCCCGACTATTTGGTCCAGCTTGTAAAAAACGAAGGACCTGGATTCCCCGATCCAGTCGGGGAATGACGGGGGTGTGGATTCTGAGGTGCCAAGTTATGTCATTCCGTGGCCCGCCTGCCGCGCCGTAGCCCTGAGCTTGCCGAAGGGGCGAAGGCGGGACTACAGAATCCACAACCTATTACCTTAACCTAATCGTGGTTGCAATGTGGAATCGACAAGTCGCTAGGCAATAAATCAAACTCTTATTTGCTTAAAAGCAAGTTATTCAAAATATTCAAGAGAGGAGAACTTAAAGGATAAAACTCAAAAAGAGGCAAAAATATTAAAAAGGAGATTCCCTCCCTTATGGCGTGGACCGCCTATTGTGATGCTGCTGTTGTTGCGGAGCTTAATAACTGTCTGGAAAATTCTGCTGCTATTCCTTGTGATTTCTATTTCCAGGACAACCCTGTTACCTTCAATACCCTTTGCAAAGATATTCATTACCCTTCCCTCAGGTAATGAAACCACACCTTTTTTGTTCGTTGAAAGGCTCAACCCTTTCTGATTGAGAAACTCATAGGAAGAATATCTGAAAACTGACTGCAGTTCACTCACAAGGCTCTTCAACCTCGGGTCAATGAAATCCTTGCCTCCCGAGGCCAGGATGGTTTTAACATTAATACGGATATTTTGATCTGCCCGGGTATTGGCAGGGCAAAACAATGTAATGATCACAAGCAGAAATAAAAAGTACCCTGCACTTTTATATATAGAGCGCGTTTTATCCATTTTCATTAAACCATAAAATTGTTTGTCTTGTTTCAGGTGTTTCCATAATCATAACCGAAGAACCGGAACCGGAGAGTGATGAAATAATAGCACTTGGGCCTGCAGGGGCCGGATCATTAAAAACAGTAAAAAACATTAATGCCGCTGAAGCAGCAAGACCCGCGGGCACCAGGACTCTCTTGTGAAAAAGGTAATTTTTCCAGTTCCTGAAGCCTGAGTTTTCTTTCCGGTTTATAGACTCAATTACACGATTCTCAAACTCGTTGGCTACGGTATCGGATTGAGAATATAATGGAGTATTTAGGCCCGCACTAATATTATCGTAATCTGAGAGCCTGATTCTGCATGAATCACAGCCCGCGATATGAGTCTCTACTCTCTCAAGCTCCTCACCGTTGAGTTCATTGTCGAGATACCTGCTGATCAATTCAGATTCGCATATTATGTCACTGTTCATTTTCACTTTCAATACCTTTTAAATATTCTCTTAATTTTTCCCGTGCGTAAAAGATTCTTGAACTGACAGTTCCCTTGCTTATCCCCAGCATACGCCCTATTTCCTCATAGGACAGCCCTTCAATTTCCTTTAATAAAAGAACTGCCCTGGCCTTTTCCGGCAGTTTATCCAGCCCTTTCTTAATAGATTCAGACAGTTGTTTTTCCTGATATATATTCTCGGGACCTTTTTCTTCGGAGGCTGTTTCAATATTATATTCAGCATCCTGCTCCAGAGATCTATGCTGCCACCTGAAACGTCTTTTCCATTTCCTTCGCCAGTTAAGACTTTCATTAATTGTAATGCGTCTTAGCCAGGTGTAGATGGAGGAATCACCCTTGAAATTATCAATCCCCGTAAAGGCTTTAAGGAAAACATCCTGAACAATATCCTCACTCTCTTCCGGATCAAGGGTTATACCAAAAGCGACATTTTTTAATTTTGCCTGATATCTGCTGACAAGCTGCCTGTAGGCCCGTTCATCCCGGTTTTTAAGGTTTATTACCAGGTCCCTGTCATCAACATCATCACTTTTTATATTATTAGACACCGTTTATGGCAAAATTATTCACTTTTTACCGTCAAGTCCGGTAATCAGCATTAATGGATACATATTCATGGGTCAGGTCACAGGTAGTCATGCGATCGCTAAAGTCTCCCATATTCAGCTCAATGGTAAGTGAAAATTCCGATTTTTTCATCTCTCCGGCTGCCTTCATTTCATTTTCACTACCAAGACCGATCCCACCCTCAACGATTTTGATATCATTGATAAAGATATCGACTTTATCCTCCCGCATTTCAATCCCGGCACGGCCGAGAGCCCCCATTATCCGCCCCCAGTTCGGATCCTGGCCATAAAAAGCTGTCTTTACAAGGCTGGAATTGGCCACGGTCCTGGCCGCGGTAAGGGCGTCCCCTGAGTTGGCAGCACCATTTACGTTAACGTATATAACTTTGGTGGCGCCCTCTCCATCCTTTACAATCATGACCGCGAGTTCAGTCATAACCTTTTCAAGCCCTTCCTGAAATCCGGCAAAGGAATCATCATCAGGTATATCATTACCTGCCTCACCATTGGCGAGGACAAAGACCGTATCATTTGTGCTTGTGTCCCCATCAACAGTAATCCTGTTGAATGACTTTTCGACCGAGGATAAAAGGGCCTTTTTCAGTTCAGGAAGTCCGATATTAATGTCCGTAAGAATAAAACAAAGCATTGTTGCCATATCGGGCATTATCATTCCGGCGCCCTTGGCTATTCCTGCAATATTATAGGAAACATTATTAACGTTTCCCGTAAATGTACATATCTTGGAAAATGAATCTGTTGTCATTATCGCTTCCGCCGCGTCTTTTAATCCTGAAGATACGAGATTCTCAGCAAGTTCAGGGGCCGCTTTTTCAATTTTTTTAATATCCAGTTGAGCGCCTATGACCCCTGTGGAGGCGACCAGGACTTCATCCTTCGAAATTCCCAGGATTTCGGAAATCACCTGAATAGTCCTGTCAGCGTTTTTCATTCCCTGTTCACCGGTACAGGCGTTCGCGTTTCCCGCGTTTACAATTATTGCCCTTGCTTTGCCATATGCAATGTTTTTCATACTTAAAAGAACCGGTGCCGCCTTCACCTTGCTGTTTGTAAAGACACCCGCGCAAACCGCCTCCTTTTCTGAAAATATAAGTGCTATATCAGGAGTATCGTCCTTTTTAAGACCGCAGGCCGCCGCTGACGCCTTAAAGCCTTTTACCATTGTATCTGTATCCATAATTATCCTGTCCACTTCCTTATCAGGCGTTCGCGCCACAGCATTTTTTATATTTTTTCCCGCTGCCGCATGGGCAGGGTTGATTTCTCCCTACTTTTTCCCCTTCCCTCTTTACCGGTGAAGGTTTATCACCTGAACCACCATGACTTAACTGCATTTTTTTCTTTTTCTTTTGAGGCAGCTCTTCAGGTTTTTCTCTTAAAAGCTGAATCCTTGACAGTGTCATCAGGGTTTCATCACATATACGCGCGTCAAGTTCACCATACAATTCGAAACCATCCTTCTGGTATTCCTTAAGAGGATCCTGCTGGGCGTAGCCCCTTAGACCTATACCTTCCTTCAGATGGTCCATATCCTGGAGATGCCTGTTCCATTGATTATCAATAATCTGAAGGACTATTATTTTCTCAATGGATTCAAGCTCTGCTTTTTCAAATCCTTCCCCTCTTTTGTCATAGGCGTCTTTTACCTGTTCTGTTAATAATCCGGTCAATGATTCCTGAGTAAGGGAGTCAAACTCTTCTTCGCCAATGTCTTCGGGACTAATTTTCGGTCTTAAGCCGAATATCCTGATAATATTTTCAGTTATACCGGAAATGTCCCAATCCTCAGGATATGACTTGGGATTAGTAGAGCTGCTTACGAGAGCATCGATCTTGTCATCGATCATATCCTGGATTATATCATCGATACCTTTCCCCTTTAATATATTCTTTCTCAGGGAATAAATTATTTCCCTGTGTTTATTCATTACATCATCATATTCAAGGAGATGCTTCCTGATATCAAAATTGTGTGCCTCAACCTTTTTCTGAGCATTTTCAATTACCCTTGAGATAAGGTTTGCTTCTATGGGTTCCCCCTCTTCCATTCCAAGCCGGTCCATTATAGCTGAAATCCTGTCGGCACCAAATATTCTTAAAAGATCATCTTCCAGGGAAAGGTAAAACCTTGAAGAGCCGGGATCTCCCTGCCGGCCTGAGCGCCCTCTTAGCTGATTGTCGATACGGCGGCTTTCGTGCCTTTCCGTACCGAGTATATGAAGACCACCCAGGTCAGTAACACCTTCACCAAGGACAATATCCGTACCACGGCCTGCCATGTTTGTTGAAATTGTTACGGTTTTCGCCTGTCCCGCTTTCACGATAATTTCGGCCTCTTTCTCGTGATGCTTGGCGTTTAATACTTCATGGGGTACACCCGCTCTTCTCAGCATTTTGTGGAGGACTTCCGATTTTTCTATTGATATGGTACCTACAAGAACAGGCTGCCCCTTTTCATACAGTTCTCTTATCTCCTGAACTACCGCGTGATACTTTTCCCTTTCTGTTTTATAAATAACATCCGCGAAATCCTTGCGGATCATGGGTCTATTCGTTGGTATGACAGTAACATCAAGGTTATATATGTTATGGAACTCAACAGCTTCGGTATCCGCCGTACCGGTCATACCCGCGAGTTTTTCATACATCCTGAAGAAATTCTGAAATGTAATAGTCGCAAGGGTCTGGTTTTCTTCGGCGACATTGACTCCTTCCTTGGCCTCAACAGCCTGATGCAATCCATCACCCCATCTCCTGCCGGGCATCATACGGCCTGTAAACTCATCAACGATAACAACCTGCCCATCATTGACAACATATTGAACATCTTTCTCAAAAAGCCAGTAGGCCTTTATAAGTTGCTGTGTCGCGTGCAGCAGCTCGGAAGTTCTCATATAACTTGTTTCTAATACCCTTAATT
>JBHPCX010000053.1:0-25044 GCA_042573485.1 Thermodesulfobacteriota bacterium
GCTCTCTGGGGTGTTACTCCCGAGATTGCAGAAATGGCGTGGCCGGATGGGATGGAACTGCTGGCAGTTGAAAGGTCAGAAGACATGATACGTGAGGTATGGCCCGGTGATATCGATGGCTTTCGAAGAGCCTATTGCTGCAACTGGCTTGATGCTTTTTCTGTGATAAAAAATCCTGTTTCTATAGTAATAGGTGATGGCTGCTTCAATGTTTACAGCTATCCTGATTATTGGCGGGCATTGTTTGTCGCGGCGTACCAGGTATTGAAGGAACGGGGAGTTTTTATTATGCGTTTTTTCCTGCGTTCCGAAAGCCGGGAAAGTTCCGGCAATGTTTTTCAGGAACTTATGAAAAATAGAATCGGAAACTTCCATGTATTCAAATTTCGGCTCGCAATGGCTTTGCAGGAAGATGTTCGAAAAGGTGTAAGACATCATGATATGTGGCAAGCATGGAAAGATGCCTTTATTGATAAGGGAGAATTGGCGAAAATAACTGGATGGGCGAAAGAAGCAATAAATACGATAGACCAACTTGAAGGCCTTAATACCAGGCTTTCATTTCCAACATACATGGAGTTGAAACAGGTTTTCTCGGACATCTTTACAGAGATTGATATGACGATCCCAAAATATGAGGTGGGAGAGCACTGTCCAATCCTGGTATTTGAAAAGAGGGTAAGGGAAAGAACCTAATTTGAGATGTCGTCTTGTTATTTCCACACAATACTCTAGAAAAGAGAGCTGAGAATGCTTGTTAAATCTATTTAGGCTAGAGTCTAATTGGATTAATCACTTAAAGTTATTTAAACACTAGCATTATTTGTATTAACAGAATAAGGATCTCATCATAATATGAATAAATCTCTAAAACCTCTCTGGAAGAATGTTGCCCATAGCTGGAATAATTATGGCCCGCCAATACGGCCCTGTGAAGAAGATATCAGCATAATGGAAAAAGTTGTTGCAAAGTGGACACGATTTCCGGGTCAGACGCTCAGAGCAGTTCTCTGGGGTGTTACCCCCGAGATTGCTGACATGGAATGGCCGTATGGGACCGAGCTACTGGCGATTGAAAGGTCGGAAGACATGGTACGTGAGGTATGGCCCGGTGATATTGATGGTTTTCGAAGGGCCTTCTGCTGCAACTGGCTTGATGCTTATTCCGTAATAAAAAGTCCTGTTTCTATTGTAATAGGTGATGGCTGTTTCAGTATTTACAACTATCCTGGTGATTATCGGGCTTTGTTTGCCGTTGCGAATCAGGTATTGAAGGAGCCGGGAATTTTTATAATGCGTTTTTTTCTACGTCCCGAAACCCGGGAAAGTCCCGACAAAGTTATCCGGGAACTTATGGAAAACAGAATCGGAAATTTCCATGTGTTCAAGTTCCGGCTCGCGATGGCTTTGCAGGAAAATGCCCAAAAAGGTGTAAGGCATCATGATATCTGGCAGACATGGAAAGACGCCCCTATTGAAACGGATGAGTTAATGAAGATAACGGGATGGAGGAAAGAAGCAATAAGTACGATAGACCTTCTTGAAGGCTTTAATACCAGGCTTTCATTTCCTACATACACGGAACTAAAACCGGTTTTCTCGGATATTTTTTCGGAGATTGATATGACTGTGCCGAAATATGAGATGGGAGAACGTTTTCCAATCCTGGTATTTCAAAAGAAGGAGAAGAACAATCCCTGATTCGGGATATGGTCGGGACACTCTTCATTGAAAAGGTCTAATCATAATGATTAAAAACTCTGCCCAGCCTCTCTGGAGGAAAGTCGCGTATCATTTTAATAATTATGGTCCGCCGCTGCGTCCCTGTGAAGAAGATATATGTATAATGGAAAAAGCTGTTGCAAAATGGGCAAATCGATATCCGGATCAGAAGTTCAGAGCCGCTCTCTGGGGTGTTACTCCCGAGATTGCAGGCATGTCATGGCCTGAAGGTACGGAGTTACTGGCATTCGAAAAGTCGGAAGAGATGATACGGGAGGTATGGCCCGGTGATATAGATGGTTTTCGAAAGGCCCGCTGCTGCAACTGGCTTGATACCTTTTCAGTAATTAAAAATCCTGTTTCTACGGTAATAGGTGACTGCTGTTTTAATCTTCATCGTTTTCCTGGTGATTGGCGGGCATTGTTTGTCGCGGCGTACCGGGTATTGAAGGAGCAGGGAGTTTTTATAATGCGTTTTTTCATGCGTTCCGGGAACCGGGAAAGTTCCGGCAATGTGTTTAAGGAACTTATGGAAAATAAAATCAAAAACCTGCATTTGTTCAAACTCAGGCTCATAATGTCCTTGCAGGAGGATGTCCGACAAGGTGTAAGGCATCATGATATCTGGCAGGCATGGAAAAACGCCTCTATTGATATGGCAAAATTGATTAAGGTAACGGGATGGACGAAAGAATTAATAAGCATAATGGAGCTTTTTGAAGGCATTAATACCAGGGTTTCCTATCCAACACACATGGAGCTGAAACCAATTTTCTCAGACATCTTTAAAGAGATTGATATGACGATCCCAGAGTATGAAAAGGGAGAATGTTGTCCAATCATGGTATTTAGAAAGAGGATGAGAAACGGGTCCTGATTTGGGAAATATTTTCCTTCTATTGACTAAGAACTCTCAGAAATAGAAACTGGCAACACACGTTTAACCTATGTATATTAGACTCTACCTGGAGCAGGCATTTAAGCCTATTTGAATTGAGGCATTATGAATATTAACAGAATACTGAATAAAGGGTGTTTTGAAGCCCTTTCTCTTTTAACTGGCAAACTTCCAGTGGAACGAAAAGCTTTTCAGAATTTCCAGGGCAGGCAGCTTCATCGTTTAGTAAAGCACGCCTATGAAAGTGTTCCCTACTACCGCATGCTTTTTGAAAAAAATGGCTTTCATCCCGATCATCTAGATGGTTTGAAAAGTATATCCCGTGTGCCGATCAGCAGTAAAGCGGATATGTTGTCATATAAACCAACAGATTTGATTAGCAGCGAAACGCAGATCGATAAGTTGCTGAGCAGGAGAACTACAGGATCGACCGGGATACCCTTTACTGTTCATTATACATCTTTCGAACAAACCTATCTAAGTGCCCTTCGCCTTAAGAGCCTTAAACGGTTAGGCTTTCGAACAACTGATAAAAGAGCCCGCATAAGAATTTATGATAAAGAGTTTTACGGGAGTCAAAGTCTTATAACCAGGATAGCCGGTTCTCTTCCTATCTATCGTACCATCCCCATTAGCATCTCTTCCGAACTGTGTGAAATCGTAAAGCTTCTTACAAACTTGGAACCTGACATCATACAGGGATACTCAAACGTCATCTACAGGCTAAGCGTCGAGGCAGAGGAAATGGGACGGATTCTTCGACCCCGCATGGTAATTGTTGGAGCAGATTGTTTGACCGAAGGCATGCGGCGGCAAATTGAATCAACTTTCCAGTGTCCTGTCAGGGAGATGTATGGCAGCACAGAGTTTAATATGATCGCCTGGGAATGCTCCCAATCCGGCCAGCTTCACGTCTGTGAGGAAGGCGTAATACTCGAAGTCCTAAGGGATGGTAAACCTGTTTCCCCGGGTGAGTGGGGAGAGGTTGTGATTACGGCATTACACTCCTTTGCTCAACCCTTTATCCGCTTCAGGCTGGGAGACTTTGTTACATGGGGAGAAGAGAGTTGTTCGTGCGGTGCACCTTATTCAACAATTCTGGCTATTGATGGGCGCATGATGGACCGGATCCTGTTGCCGGATGGGCAAACAGCCCGTCCCTACAAGTTGTTTTTTTACCTTGCCCAGGAACAACCGTGGATCAGGCAGCATCAGATGGTTCAGGAGAGTAATTATTCCGTGATCTTGAAGTTAGTCCCGTCCAGGCAACCGGAACCGGATGAATTAAAGGCAGTTGACCGCGAAATGTTAAAACTGTTGGGCCAGAAGGTAAGCTATCGGGTCGAATTGATGCCTGAAATTACTTTGAAGCATGGAGAAAAATTTCGTGTTTCCAGATCTTATGTCTATTCACATTTTAGCGACCATGTTCAGTCGTAAGGATCGCCATTTTCAAGTTGTAATCAAGCCAGTAAATATATACTCCATTATAAAGGATTGACAAAATTTTTCGAAATTTTTTTACTATTAAAACTTATCACTGGTTTAATGATTGTTTAATGATTAATTCAAAAATCTTTTACTGCCTATGATAAAAATCATCGACCTTATTTCCAAAGGCCTGGAACATACTCCTGTAAACACGGGATTGATAGATATTATCAGGCTGGCATACCCCAGGGAAAAGATCTATTTGTATGGAGAAAGAAAAAACATTAATGAAATATATAAAAACCTGGACGACGATCTAAGTCACAGTATTACTTTAAAACCTTTAGAATTACCTGCAAGATTTTTAGGATCATGGAAAAGAATTCCATTTGACTTTATTAACATTATAAAAGCTCTTAGCCGCGGACCAGTGAAAGAAAAGCACGTTGTATTAGCATCATCGACATCGTTTATTATAATTTTTTTAAAAATTGTTCATATTTTACTGCTCAGAAATACAAAATTCCATATTTTGTTACATTACAACCTTAATAAAATAAAAGATAGCAAATCACGCAACCCATTTAATATGTTACAAAATTTGAGAGTTGCATTATCATTTTTACCTATAGACACGTTTCGTTATATTGTTTTAGAAAAACATATTAAGCAGGATATTAAACGGAGAATACCTGAAATTTATGACCTTTTTGATGTAATTGAACACCCTTTTAATATTAAAGAGTTACAATATTGTGATCGTAATATTAAAAAAAAATCATTTAATCATTCCGGAACCAGAACATTTGCTTTCCTGGGCTCGGTTAGAAAAAGAAAAGGGTTTGATGACTATATTAAGATAGCAAATCAATTAAAACCAAAATTTAAAAATAAGGTGGATTTCCATGCCATAGGCAGCATCGGGAATCAACAAATTAAAGATAGTTTGAAGTTTCTTAGGACTCAACCACATGGTTATAAATTGGAAAGAGAAGAATATATTAATCGAGTATTAAATATTGAATGGGTCTGTATTACTAATAGCCCTGAACATTACATGTTATCCGCAAGCGGAATATTGCTGGATGCCATTATTTGTTTGAAACCAATCATCGCTTATCAATTACCGGTTTTGGAAGGCATCCGGCAAAATTATGGCGAGATAGGGTACACCGTTAAAAATTGTGATGAAATGAAAGTTTGTATAGAAAATATAGTAGAAAACCCTGATCCCGAAAGATATAATAGGTTTATAAATAATTTGAGAAATTTAAGAAATAGCCGCTCTCCAGGGTATTTATACAAAAGCATTAAGTTGTAAAAAAAAACCCGTGAATTAAGGTTCCAAACCCCCTCAGGTTCTGATTCAGAGCATTAAAATCCGGGGGGTTATCAATGAAATGATAGAAATAAATTATTTGTTCTGGTAATATAATTTGTTAATAATTATTTCAATATGCGTCTAAAAGTTTCATGAGGGTAAATACAGGTACAGGATAGAGGTTTCGAATGAATATTGATGAAACAATCAGGGGAAGAAGATCCATACGCAAGTACCAGGACAAAGATATTCCCGACCCGGTTATAAATGAAATATTAGAGCTGGCCCTTTATTCACCTTCCTCCATGAATGGACAGCCGTGGCATTTTATTATTATTCGCGATCCCTTCACTAAGCAGGAACTGGCAAATATCAAGAATGCATTCTGTCCCCTCGAAAAACAGGCATACCAGGCCGATTTTTTAATTACCGCTCCGGTGGTGATTATTGTTTGTGTAGACAGGGAAAAGTCATTTGACAGGGGTCTGGAAAACGCGGTACTTGCGACAGAGAATATAATGTTAGGTGCCTATAGCCGCGGACTGGGGAGTGTTTATATGTCTGCATACAAGGCCGGAGATCAAGGCGTGGCCGAGGCGATAAAAAAGCTTTTCAGGATACCCGGGAATATGGATCCTGTAACCATTATTCCACTGGGATATCCTGATGAAACACCTGAACCCAAAACAATAAAACCCCTAAGTGAGGTTGTCTTTTATGAGTATTTTAACAACAGATAAATTATCCTTTGAAGAATCAATTAACAGGAAAATCGATTCGGAGGAAAGCATTGTTCTCAGGTACATGCGCTCGGTTCAGTTTGGATCAAATCCTGAGGAAGACAGGAAATACAAGGACTTCCTGAAACAAACAAGCATCAGGGAAGGAGTGAGGATAGTTTCATTATTGAACTATAAGGGTGTTGAGATTTTTTTAATGGATGAAACATCTTTAATGCACACAAAAACACTTAAATCAATTGACGGCGCCGTATCCATCGCCCACTGCATGTTAAGAGGTTACGACAGGGTCGTTTTCGAGTCTGGCGGCAATACAGGTACGGCTTTTACGGAATACGCGCAAAGGTGCGGGCTGGAGACCTTTCTGTTTCTGCCTAAAAACAATATCTCTTTACTCTACAGCAAATCATTTGAGCATGACAAAAGCCACTTAATATCCGTTGAAGATGTGGAGCTGGTAAAAAAAGGAGCTCATCTTTTCGGCAACCTTAAAGGGGCCACGCATATTCCGGATGCTGTATGGCGTTACCAGGCATCCATGCTCAGGGGTTTTTTTATTCTTGAATACATGCTTCAAAATGGAAAGTTCGACTGGATAACCCAGGCGATAAGCGCGGCCTTCGGCCCCGTGGGTTTTTACAGGGTATTCAGGGAGTTTAAGGAAGAGATAGGCGGTTTCCCCAGGTTTATGGGCATACAGCAGAAAGCCAACTGCCCCATGTATACTGCCTGGAAATCAAATAAAAAAGTGCCGGAACCGGCAAAAAAGGGATACAACGGCCAGCTTTTAACCCGTGTAATGTATGACGCGGAGCCATACAGCTACGGTTCCTATGATGAACTGGTGAAAATCCTCAATGATTCCAGGGGAGACCTGACAACAATAGATCATACCGAGTTTGGGGAATTTCTTGCACAGGATTTAAATGGAAAAGACATACTGCAGCCATTTAGTGACAACGGAATTGAAATAACCCTGCACAATGGAGAAGTCGTAGAAAAAACAGGTTTAATTGCCCTGGCAGGGACACTCAAAGAGATTGACAGCGGCAATATACCTGAAGGGAGCAGGGTGCTTTGCTGTCTAACAAGCGGTACAACCAGGGCGGATGGGCTGGCCAGGCCGGACTATGTATTAAAGGACCTGGAAAGCATGAAACGTGAATATATAAAACAGGAATAACAGGTATAAAAAATGCCCAGTTCAGATAGAAAAATTATAATGAGGGATTCCACCCTGAGAGAAGGATTGGACACACCGACCGTATCCTTCACCATGGAACAGAAAAAAGAGATAACAGAATTACTAGACAATGCAGGTGTTGCTGAAATAGAGGCCGTTGCCCCCGGCTACTTTCTCAGGGATATCGAGTTTGTAAAAACTATCCTTGACAAAGGTTTACGGTCAAAAACCACGGGTTTGATTTACTCTCATGGAGACATTTGCCGGGAGGAGATTGATGAAGGAGCCAGGTACCTGGACAGGTTTGATCTCTTGATGCCTGTTTCGCCAAAAAGAAAACCCTATGACAGGGATGAAAAAATCCGCATTCTATTGGAAGCGCTTGAATATTCGCTGGACAAACATCCTGAGGTGGGTGTTGGATTTCCACATTCAACCCAGGTGGAAACCGGCTTTTTATCGGAGATAGGACAAAAAGCTGTTGAAAAGGGAGCAAAAAGAGTAACTGTATATGATACAAATGGAAGCCGGGATCCCTTTGAGATTCATTCCTTAATTACTGGACTTCGAGAAGGGTTGTCTTGCCCCTTGTTTTTTCATGGGCACAATGATCTTGGCATGGCGACGGCCAATTCCCTTTCAGCCATTATTGCCGGTGCGGACGGCCTGGACCTGACAATAAACGGGCTTGGTGACAGGGCCGGGAACGGTTCCCTTGAACAGATCGTTATGTGCCTTCACCTGAAGGGTTATAAAACAGGTGTTTCATTGGATGAATTAATCCCCTTATCGAAATCTATTGAAAAGATGAGCGGCATTGCAGTATCAAAGCTTGCTCCTGTTACAGGTGAATTTATTTTTGTTCACAAATCACCGGCCCATTTGGAAATCCCGGAATTATTTATGGCCTTTGATCCACGGTCAATCAACCTGGAATAACTTATCAGCAAAAATAACCATTATGAATATCATTAACAACCTGCGACCATACAGCCGTTTCGCTTTAGGATTGAGAGGTTTTCTTAACAACACTTTATCCTGGGATCTGACCAGGACTGAATTAAGAAAAGGATTAAGTGAACGTGAAACAAACTTCCTGTACTTTATGGAGCTGTGCATTTATGATTTTCCAAAAAGCCCCTACCTCCATCTGCTTCGATTTGCCGGTATCGAGATGGAAGATATCAGGGAAATGGTTGGAAAGGACGGCCTTGAGTACACTTTAAGCACTCTGCATAAAGAAGGTGTTTATTTAAGTTTTGAAGAGTTTAAATGTTTAAAACCCATCAAACGTGGAAGTATGCAAATTTCCATAACCCCCGGAGACCTTGATAACCCGGTCTTATCCCGTTACTTTGAAGTACAAACTACCGGATCAAGCGGGGCCGGGATCCCGGTTCATATTGATCTCGATTTTTTCAAGAGAGAAACAATTTACCATATTCTATTTCTTTTAGCCTTTGATATAAAAAACAGACCCATGGGATTATGGAGGCCCTTGCCCCCGGGATTCGCCGGACTCTCTAATGCACTGTGCCACATCAAATCAGGCAAACAGGTAGAAAAATGGTTTGCCCAGAATAACATCTCCTGCAGGTTAAGGGACCTAAAATATCTCTTGTTTAAAAATTACCTGGTATACGGAAGCCGGCTCGGGGGCATTCAGTTCCCCATTCCGGAACATACTCCTTTAACACGGGCTATCCAGGTTGCCCGCTGGCTTCATAAAAAAAGGGATGAAGGGCAACCTGCCTGGCTGGATACTACTGTCAGTTCAGGTATCCGGGTATGTATGGCTGCCCGGGATTATGGCCTGGATATAGAAGGTACTTTATTCCGGTTCGGAGGGGAGCCATATACAGAAAATAAGGCTCAAATATTATCCGATAGGGGATGCAAAGCAGTATGCCATTATACTATGGCTGAAATCGGCCGCATAGGATTATCATGTGCTTCATCCGACAGGGTGGATGAAGTTCACATTCTTACCGATAAGATTGCAGTAACACAACATGACAGGCTTTCTGATACAGGGGATGCCCATGAAGGAAAGCTCACTCTTACAACGCTGCTCCCCTATTGCCCGAAGGTCATGCTTAATGTTGAAATGAATGACTCAGGTAAGCTCATTGAACGGGACTGCGGCTGTTTATTACAGGATTATGGTTATCACCAGCACCTTCACACAATCCGAAGCCACGACAAACTAACAAGTGAAGGCATGCAGTTTCATGGCAGCGCCTTTTATGAACTTGCCCAGGAAATTTTACCGGGCTGTTTTGGAGGTTATCCATCGGATTATCAGTTTATGGGAGAACCTTCTGCCCTTTTACCGAAAGTCAGCATTATAATTCGACCAGGTGTTGGACAGGTGGATGAAGCAGAGGTTATTGCCACGGTCCTGGACCACCTGAAAACTTATGGAGGCGCACATGATATGATGACAGGTTACTGGCGCCAGGCGGGTACGTTGCGTGTAATCCGCCGTGAACCCCATGCCTCTTTTACCGGCAAAGTTTCACCTCTGTATATTCCCAATGAAAAGGATAAATAAATACTCTCGCATGTATTAAGTAAAGAGCGTAGGAGTAAAGAAAATGGATTCCCGCCTGCGCGGGAATGACGGTAGTGTGGGTCCTGCAGTGCCAGGTTATGTCATTCCGTGGCTTGCCTGCCGGGCCGTAGCTCGATAAAGCGAAGGCTGGACCACGGAATCCACAACCTATTGCCTCTACCTAACTGGGTTGCAATTCGGATTTGACAGGTCGCTACGCAACAATACAAACTTTTATCCGCCTCTGGTGGATTTCTTCACATAAAGGTGATAAACTTCAGCCATCCCAGGAAGTGACACTAAAATGAGTACAACTTCATCTCTGTCCATTCATGTACGGTTGACCTCATCCTGTACATAAAGAATCTCTTGAATGAGGGGCTGGATTACCCTATAATGCCAAGGATACCGTAATTTTTTAACATATCATTAGAGAAAAAAGCCATGAAGCTTATTATCCAGATACCATGTTACAATGAAGAAGAGACTCTCCCCCAGGTCATAAATGATCTTCCGGATGAACTGCCTGAAGTGGATGAAGTCGAGTATCTTGTTATTGATGACGGAAGCACGGATAGAACCGCTGAAATTGCTAAAAATATCGGAGTTCATCACGTTATATGCCTTGGAATGAACCGGGGTTATGGTAAGGCTTTTCTTACGGGAATGCAAAAATGTATTGACCTTGGCGCGGATATTATTGTGAATACGGACGGGGATAATCAATATAAGGGAGATTGTGTTCAAGATTTGATTAAACCAATACTCACAAAAAACGCCGACATTGTAATTGGAATCAGGCCAATTGATCAAATAAAGGAATTTTCCTGGATAAAAAAGAAATTGCAGAGGATCGGCAGCCTCATAACACGGCAATTTTCAGGTACGGATGTGCCTGATGCTACAAGCGGATTCCGGGCCTATTCCGCTGACGCGGCCATGAGGCTGCACATAATGAGTCAGTACAGCCATTCCCTTGAAACAATTATACAGGCGGGACACATGAACATGCACATCAGCAATGTTCCTGTCGGAGTCAATCCAAAGCTGCGGGAATCCCGTCTCATGAAATCAACATTGCACTATATATGGAATTCCGCGTTTATAATTCTTAACTCCTATGTAAGATACAAACCTATGCGTATTTTTTCTTATTTCGCCCTGGTACCCGGTTTTATAGGATTTCTAATAGGTTTCCGCTTTCTTATATATTTTATCGTCGCGGAAAATCCCAGGGGCGGTACTCAATCCCTTATACTCGCGGCAATATTGATAATCATAGCCTTCAATCTTTTCGCGCTGGGTATAGTCGCCCACTTGACAGGTGCAAACAGGAATCTTATTCAAGAAGTTTTATATTTGACAAGAACGCAAAAAAAGCCTGAGACAAAAAACCTGCAGGATAAAAATCATCAATGAAAAGGATTGTTATACTTGGCGCCGGCCCGGCAGGGCTTGCCCTTGGCTTGAAGTTACTAAGGCGTTCTGATCTTAACATCGAAGTCGTAATCATCGAGCAAAATTCCCGTGCGGGCGGGATGTCCTCCAGTTTTAAATATGACGGGTTATATTTCGACCTTGGAAGTCATCGCCTTCACCCGGCGGCTTCTCCTGAATTACTGGATGATATCAGGGAACTATTGGGCTCAGACTTACTTGAACGACCCCGTAACGGACGTATCCGATTATTAGGGAATTTTATTAAATACCCCCTGAATCCTTTAGACATGGTTATGCGCCTGCCGCCATCCTTCCTCTTCGGAATATTGCGAGACATGATTACCAGGCCTTTCCGTTCGGATAAGAAACCGCTCAACTCTTTTTCTGACATTCTATTACATAAGATTGGAAAGACCATTTGCAACAGCTTTTATTTCCCCTACGCGCGTAAATTGTGGGGTTTACCTCCTGAAAAAATAGGGGCGGCTCAGGCTCAAAAAAGAGTCTCTTCCTCCAGTATCGGAAAAATTCTGAAAAAGGTCTTCCGGTTTCTTCCCGGATTAAAACCCATGCACAACAGCCATTTTTTATATCCGCGCAAGGGCTTTGGACAAATCTGTGAATCCATGGCTGAGGAGATCAATCGATTAGGTGGGCAAATACTCTACGACACGGCTGTCCATGACATTTACCGGCAGGATAACAAGGCATATAAAGTCACAACAAAATCAAAAAAAGATCCCCTGTTTATGGACACACGGGATATGGAATCCATCTCAAAAGCTCATATGGCTGACATGGTATTCTCAACAATCCCTCTTAATAATCTCCTGGAATATATCGAGCCTGAACCTCCCCTGGAAGTGATTGAAGCAGGTAAGGATCTCCGGTATAGAGGGATGGTTCTCTGCTATCTCATTTTGGGAACGGACCGGTTTTCCACTTATGACGCCCACTATTTTCCTGAGGAGGATGTCATTTTCTCACGGATTTCCGAGCCTAAGAATTATTATAATGACCTGGAAAACAAAGAAACCACGGGATTGTGTATTGAAATTCCCTGTTGGGTTGGTGATGATACCTGGAATGCCTCAATCGATGATATCAGGCAAAAAATTATCCATGACCTTGAGCACTCATGCCTGCCGGTAAAATCACCGGTAAAAGATGTTTTTATCCGCCGGCTTCCCCACGCATACCCGGTGTATGACCTTGATTTTGAGCAGAGATTTAATACACTGGAGAAATATTTGAATAATCTCCGGGGGATGGTTTCTTTAGGCCGCCAGGGTCTTTTTATCCATGATAATATCCATCATGCCTTTGAAATGGCATACGCCGCATCTGATTGCCTTAAAAGAAACGGGGATTGGGACAGGGTAAAATGGCTGGAACACAGGGAAAGATTTAAATCATTTACCGTCGAGGATTGACATTAACACATGGCAATTGATTTCAGAATACGGGACTTTTTCTATCCCTTCGGGATATATAACCTCTGGAAAACACTGAACCGCACCCAGTGGCTATCAAAAGAAAATCTTCAATCATACCAGGAACAACGTCTTTCCCGGATTATAAAACAGGCTTATCAGCATGTACCCTATTACCGGTCTCTTTTCAATGAAATGGGGCTCAGGCCATCTGACATCCGTCACATTGACGATCTTAAAAAACTTCCCCTGTTATCAAAAGACACTTTAAGGCAGCATAACAGCAGCTTTATTGCTGAAAACGCGGCATCATATAATCCTGTCATATATAAAACCAGCGGTACCACGGGAACTCCGGTAGAAATATACCTGGACAAGAACGCGAATATACTGGAGTTCGTTTATTACTGGCGTCACTGGAGCTGGGCGGGTTATAAAATGGGAGATTGTTTCGCGGAACTCGGAAGCTCCTTTTTTCTCAACCGGGATCACCTTAACGAATCCGTGTCAATGTGGCAGCCTTTTTTACGCAGGCTTATGTTGAACAGCACCCGGATTTCTGTCCGGCATGTTAAAAAAATGGCAGAAGCAATTAGAAAGTACAGGCCCAAATTCCTGAAGGGGATGGCTTCATCCATCTACTACCTGGCATATTGTTTAAAAGAAGCAGGAATAACGGATATTTCATTCAAAGCTATATTTTCTACCGGCGAGGTTCTCACTCCGGCATACCGCGCAATGGCAGAATCAGTGCTGAATTGTCCAGTCCTGGATTCCTATGGTCATATGGAACGTACTGTTGGTATTTCACAGTGTCTCGAAGGGGGTTATCACGTAAACTCGGATTACGGTCTTCTTGAATTTGATGATTTAAGAACATTTATGGAAGAAAACACCACATTGGGCAGAGCTATCGGAACTTCACTTTATAACCTTGCCATGCCGCTTATCCGCTATGATGTTGGAGATGATATCGAACTGTTTACAAAGCCGAAAAGCTGTCCATGCGGGCGGTCTCTACCCCTGGTCAAAGCCATACACGGGAGAAGCGAAGATACAATAGTCACCCCGGATGACCGTTTTATTACATCCATGTTCATTATACCGGAATTTACCAAGGACGCCCGTTTTATACAATTCCTGCAGGAAAGCCGGTCCTCTTTACTGGTAAATATCGTCCCGGGAGTGTTATGGAACAGCAAAGAAGAGGAAAAAATCTCGAGTTACCTGTTAAAGCTCATAGGGAAAAACATGGAAATCACAATTCGACGGATCACTATGGATGAAATCATCAGGGACAGCTCGGGTAAAATCCGTACGGTAATATCCCTTTTACCAAATATTTCAAATAATGGAGCGTCATGAGCCAGGAATCATCAAAACCAGGTCACCAGATGTTTAAAGGTACTGTCCTTATCTTTCTGGCACAATCGCTCATTCTCCCTACGGGATTTATTACTGCCGTCTTTCTTGGCCGGAAGCTGGGCCCAATAGATTATGGAATCTTCGCCCTTGTTTCCCGTATGCTTGTCTGGATCGAATGGAGCGGTACAGCCGTATTTTCTAGCACAACCATCAAATTCATTGGTGATACATCGGACTGGAAACCTGTTGCCTCAACAGTAATGAAGCTGCATTTATTAACGGGGATTTTCTTTTTCATCTTACTCTGGCTACTATCCTCACCTCTTGCGTATATATTCAACGAGCCCGGTATATCCATCTATCTGAAAATATTTGCCATAGATATTCCTGTATTCAGTCTGACCAGCGCCCATCGAAATATACTCATAGGCAGGGGCCGTTTCAAGGAACGGGCATATATCAGCGCCGTTCGCTGGATAGCCAGGTTATTCTTAATTATACTTTTTGTGGAAATGGGTCTTACTGTTAAAGGTGCCATCCTGGGGAGTATCGGGGCCTCTGTAGTGGAGCTGATCATGTGCAGGACATATCTCCGCACTCCCCTATTCTCCAGATCCTCATTTCCCCTACGGCGCTTTCTTGAATTCGGCGCACCCCTTTTTAAAGCCGCGTTAAGCCTGAGAATATTCAGAATGGACCTGTTTATTCTCAAAATACTGGGAGGCACAGCAGCGCAGGCGGGTTATTACGGCGCGGCATTAAACCTCTCCATTCCGCCGGCTATCTATTCAACTTCACTTTCGCCTCCTTTGCTCTCTACTTTGAGCCGTCTGCTTCGTGAGGGAGATAAGGTGAAGGCTAAAAAGATCGGGTTGACAGCTATTCGATCTATCTTCTGGCTGCTGCCTTTAGCGGCAATGACAACCGGATCAGCCATGGAAATCGTTTTGTTTGTCTTTGGTAATAAATACATATCTGCCGGTCCAATACTTGCCTTTTTAATTTGGGCGGCGATAGGTTTAGTTGCTATTAATATATCAAATGCTATTTTGATTGCCCTTGGAAAACCAAACTGGGCCTATATTTTGACAGGTCCCATGGTTCCTGTTGCTTTAATGGGACACGCGATTTTAATACCCTCCATCGGTATGACGGGAGCAGCCATAGTAACCGCCTCAGTAGCGTGCCTGGGTGCTGTTTCCTCACTTATCACTGTTTATAGAATATGGCACATTTACCCCCCCATGCTATCAATTATGAAAAGCCTTGCGGTCTCTGCTCTTTCATATATTATTGCGATATACTGGCCGGCATCTGGTATTTTACTTGTGTTCAAATTGTTTTTTATTATTCTCATTACCCTTTTATCTTTTTATCTTTTGCGTGAATTTACCACACATGAAGTGGAGTTTATACGGTCGCTATTTCACAGGGACAAAATTAATAAAGAATAATGAAAATCATTTAATAAAAATAAAGCTGACATTGAAAATTAATGCGGGATTGAAAATTTTTACGGGATTGGAGTAATATTTTTTTTTAAAAACAATCAAGTACGCAAAAAGGAATTAAAAAAGTGGCTAACTCATACATAGAAACCTTTTCCTCATTCAGAGAAAAGATCGGAAGGGGTCAAACCCATTTAAAGTCTTTATTTGCCTATAACTCACACCTAAGGCAAAGCAGGTTGAAGGGACCCCTCGAACTCCAGATTCAGACTGTTGATCGATGCAATGCGGCCTGTATTATGTGTCCCTACGCTTCAACAAAGGAATCAGGCCCCCCCAATTATATGCCCGAGGAACTTTTCTCTAAGATTCTGAATGATCTGAGTGAAGTTAATACAGCTAACAGTATTTGTCTAATGCTCCAGAACGAACCGCTTATCGACCATTTTTTAGACGGAAGAATCCAGGAAACCAAACGAATACTTGGGGCACAATGCCAGCTTAAAGTGGTGACAAACGGTTCCCTCTTAACAACTGATAGAGTTGACAGCCTTATCGCCAGCGGCCTCGATCAAATTGCGGTCAGTATCGATGCTCATCAGGAGGATACATTTCATGCTATCAGGAAAGGCCTCAACTTCTCAAAAATAGTAGAGAACACGAAAGAATTGCTCAGACGTCGAGGCAATACGAAGGTAAGTATCAAATTCCTCAGACAGATCGCCAATGAAGGTGAAGAAGAGGATTTTGCCCGTTTCTGGAAATCACACGGAGCCAGAGTTCGTTTTGCTGAGATGGCCAACAGGGCCGGAGCTCTTAATGAGTTCGAACGCCTGAAGAGTGCTCATGTGAATCCCTTCCGAATTCTTGCAAGTTCGATACTCAACCGGATCATGCCCACCTGTGCTCTTCCATTCACACGCATGTATATACTGTGGGACGGACGGGTAATACTGTGCTGCCACGACTGGGATATAAAAGATATTGTCGGAGATCTTACAAAACAGTCCATCTCCCAGGTATGGAACGGGGAAAAAATGAACCACTACCGTCATTTATTATGGACACGTCGCACAGAGAAGAGTGTTATCTGCCGCGATTGTTCACTTGCGAAAGGATTCTGGACCGTGTAGGAAAAGAATAACAAGTTCATCAGCCCCCGGCAATTAGGTTTTAAGAAGCACTATTCCGGCTTTCCCTTTTTCTCCCGTATAGATTATAGAAGGAATTAATGTATTCAAGCCTGTCAGCTTCTTCCAGGGCCTTCTGTTTATCAACCCTCCAGAGAACCTTTACCAGTTTTATCCGGGGCGGCCGCAGGCCTGAATTAATATCAAGCGCCTTCTCATAGGCCGTGACAGCCTCCCCGAGCTTTCCCTGCCTGACCATTAAATCTCCCAGGAAATCATATTTCAGGGCGGCCGCAAAGGAATTGTCCTGCACTTTATGAATGTAATACAAAGCTTTATTCAAATCGCCTTCGCTCATATAACTTCCGGCCAGGGAAATATTAGCAAAGGCCGAATAATACTTTTCTAGTTTAGAAGACTTTTCCCAGTACTGTATTGCTTCTTTTTTTAATCCCTTTGATTGAAGAATGATGGCATGCCCGTTTAAGAATGCGGCTATATCCCCGGAATCCACAACAGGAATGAATTCAACAATAAAAAATAAAATCAATACAGCCAGGTAAGAACGAACTTTTTTAAACTGCTGGGTTTGAATATATGAATATAGAGACAATATCCCGAGCGACGCAAAGGGAATGAGGATAACCAGTAGGGGTATCCGCATACGGATATTGGTAAAAAATAAGATAAGGGTTGCACCGTATACAAAGAAAACAGAGCCCAGGGCAATTCTTTTTCTCGATTTAAATCCATATAAAGCCATGCCTGCCATACCAAAAGGAATAACCAGCCAGATACCAATAAACGGTATTTTAAAAAACTTTACGTAATCGCTTATAAAACCGATATTGTAATGATCCCCTTTCTCGAACCAGTTAAATAACAAAAGCGTTTTTCTGAGGTACCTCCATATCATTCCGGAAGGGTTTTTATATATTTCTTCCAATGTTTTCTGTTTCCAGTATTCAGATGCTTCCCTTGAACTTAATACCTTGCCCACTCTCCGGCTTGCTTCAATAGTAAACTGCACACCTCTTTCCGCGGGTGATGTAGTGACAAAGGGTATACCCCGGCGATATTCAAAATTATTGCTCATATAAAGGTGAAATCCGCTCTGGGAGGTTGTAGGGGCCGCTTCACCGGCCTTAAAATAATTACGTATTATAAAGGGTGATTGAGCTGCCGCCAATCCACCTATATAAGCTGCCAGTATAAATACAATAATCTTGAAAGATGACTTCCCTTTATACAGTCCCCATGGGACCAGTAATAGAAAAAAAGGTATCAGGACAATGGCGTTCGGCCTGACATTATTTATGAGACTGCATGTTATTCCGAGAAACAGCGCCTTTATTATCGAAGTTTTTCCCAGCAGAGAAACAAGGAGATAGCACATCAAGGCAAAAAGGAATACTGACATGGAGGTTTTAAGGGGAACGATACTGTAAAAAATGAATGGTTTATAAACAGCCGCGATCAAGGCTGCCAGAAGGCCGACCCGGCGGTCATCTGCTAGTTCCCTGCCGATGAGATATATTAAAAAGCAGGAAAGCACACTAAAAATAATGTGAACAATACGGATATAGACAACATCCGGTGAAAAAAGTTTATATACAAGAGCCATGAAATATGCCGGCAGCGGCGCCATCTCATAGACGGAAGAGGACTCGAATGTACCATCTGCCAGGGTTTTTGCCCAGAGGTGATAAAGCCTCTCATCATAGAGGAGAAAATCGAAATAGATGCTCCCCTTCAGGCTGATAAGAGCGAGTGCTCTCAGTAGCAACGCGAACAGGAGGATCCCCGCTAAAATCATGTAATGATTTTTCTCAAAAAATAGATTAACAGGGCTTTTTCCGGGTTCCGGATTTTTAGGTGCTTTTTTAGACATGCCATGAATCATATCTGAAATTACTAATGTTTTTCAATAGGTAAATGGATTAATTCGGTGGTCAGTGGTAAGGGGTCCCGCCTTCCCCAAGGCTTCGGCGTGACATGACAGTGCGACAGGCAGAGGGCCGTGGTTAAAATATCAGATACTGGATACTTGATCCTGGACGCTGGTGAAAAGCCAGAAATCAGAGGATAAGAAGGTTAGAGAGGATTATGGGTAGGAATTAAAAGCAGGAAACAATAAGAATAAAATGTAGTCCTGTTATTTAGATGAGTGATAGTAATGTGATATATTAAAAATTTCAGTATGTTTGTCATTCCCGCGGAGGCGGGAATCCATTTTGTCTTTCTTCCAGGACTTTTTTCAGACATATTTCATCGGGAATAGGCTCTGTTTGGCCAGATTGTAAAAGGCGAAAGACCTGGATTCCCCGATCGAGTCGGGGAATGACGGCGGTGGGACGGTGGGGCATAAAGCCCCACCCTACGAAAACATTAAAATCCAATCCTGCTTCTCTTCTATCCAAATCACATTTTCACATAAAAAAGCGCAAGGCAGAAATAATATCCGCCTTGCACTTGTTAATTGGTTATTAATATTTAGTCTTCCATAGGTTCCTGCGGTATGGGAATAGTCGCGGCAATACCCGCAGCTGTACCTTCAAAAATTGTTAAGCCTTCGCCGACTGCATTAATCGTTCCGGCTGCCCCGCCGATAATATCTATATCGTGACCGCCCACAACACCTGATCCATCAACACTAGCGTCCCAGGTATCGTCAACATTATCCCCGTAGTTGTTTACTGTGAAATCGACGCTGCCGAAGCCGGTCCCGCTCAGGGTTGCCGTATCTCCTTCAACATCAATACCAGATCCAAGCGTCGTACCACTCACATCTCCGGTAGCCCAGATACGCGGCGCGGCACCATCTGAGTAGGCAAAGAATTTAACATCATTCATCTCAACTGATGCCAGGTTTCCTCCACTACCGGATAGGTCTGAACTGCCAATCTCGATATAGGGGATATTCAGTTTATCAAGTGCTTTCTGTCCCTCTTCCACTTCCACCATATTGAGGAACATTGGTGTGTCGATATAGGCGCCGGCAGCAACCGCCTGCCAGGTAAAATCAGCCGGGTCAAATGTCCCGCCTAATTCACCGCCCATCACACCAGTACCCATACCCAGCTCAACCCAGGCACCGGCCACGTCAGCGGCAATCTCTCCTTCAGACCAGGTATTCCCTACAACCTGGAGCCAGTTTGTTGCACCCGGTTCATCGTCTATCTGAAACATCAGCCATTCATCCGAAATGGCGCCGGTGTATGTTCCCAGCTGTACGTTAGCCCAGATCCCCCAGGGTTCATAATCTCCCATAGAATAAAAATAACTGAAATAACCATCACTATCACCCAGGTCGATGGATCCTCCGCCCGCGAATTCACCTGCACCGTAATCAAGCCAGAAAGGATAGGTCTCAGTGTACATTGCGCTGCTGCTGGTCATGATATTTGTAGGCATGAACACACCCTCTGCCATCCACATAGCTGACCCGCCTTCGAGATAAAAGCTGGTAGATCCTACTATTCCCAAACCGTCGTCTTCATAGGCTGCAGTGACCAGCGCGGAGGCGCCACCATCACCGTTAATCTTAGCTGCAACATCAAGCGCTGTTGATATGGGTAAGCCTCCTGCATCAGTGGCCACATTAACCGTAATATCATTACCTGAAACAGAAACACTCAGCGGTGTGCTTAAACCACTTACCACGTAATTAATGTAGATATTATTACCTTCGAAACCAGGTTCAACAGCAGTGTATGTTACTCCTGAATTACCATCGCCGATCATGTATTCAGCTTGAGTGGAAAAATTACTGCCGGTCACATCACTATTCAGGATACCAAACTGGTCTGTTCCTCCCGCCAGGTAGGTCATTGCCGTGGCGTCCACGACCCCTGCTCCGGTTCCACCAGGAATGGCATCTACCAGCCAGCCCGCGTTAGCATCGATACCATTGGTAATATCGTCCGCACTTGAAGTAACGGCGCCTGAATCATCAGTCTCAAGGCGAACTGTAATATCGTTGCCCGACACGCTTACAATCAAGGAGATTGGTGTTCCATAACCGTCATCCTCCGTAGGCACTATAGGGCCTGCACCGTCCGGGTCATAAAGATCATCAACCCAGTCGTTGACGTAGGTTACACTGATGTTATTGCCTCCTGTTCCAGCATCAACAGCAGTATAGCTTATACCTGAATCTCCGCTGCCGGTTGCTAATATCGCGGTATCAACAGGTGCCTGGTAAAGGGCAATTGTTTTCCCTTCCATGCTGCCTTCCCGCCAGACGCCTCCCGCGAAACCTTCAAAGCTTCCGCCATATCCGCCCATTCCTCCACCGTACATTGGTGTGCTCCAGATATATGGATCACCCGGAGCCATATCTTCATATTCATAACCGCCAATGGTAAGAAAGTAGGCAGGTTTATCCCATGGAACATCAACACCGCCGGTGAGTCCTCCAAAACCGCCGCCGTATCCAAAACTTCCTCCATCACTGTATGCAAAGCTTCCTCCAGGACCTCCTCCATAGCCCCACATACCACCAAAGGCCAGGTTTCCTTCCACATATGTACCCATGCCTACACCGGTTATGTTATCACTTCCATCATAATCAGTATAGCTGTTTGCGTAGGTACCCCAATATCTCATAAGAGATCCACCCATCATATCCAGCATGGCTATGTCTACATCAACGCCCATCAGTCCGTCTAAATTATCCACTGCTTCTCCTGACATATACATAGCGCCCATTGGCAGCATAAAGACACCACCGCCGTATCCCCATGATGTAAGCTGTTCCGGGTTGTCATAGGCACCGCTGAATCCGCCGTACCACATTCCCCATTGTTCCTCACCGATACTCATCGTGGTATCATCGTAAGTTTCGCCATCTAGGAATCCTTCGATACCGAAATCAGCAGCAGCAGGCATATAATAACCGCCGCCATAGGAGATATTATAGTAAAGATCCTTTGGCAGGATATCAGTCCATGCCATGACCCTATTGCTTATGGTGCCGTCCATCTCGAACATTCCCAGGTCAGGATAGCCGTATCCCATAAGATCGTCACTAAAAAGATAACCGGCATTTCCGTCAGGATCTATGTAAAGAGCAAGGAAACTGCCCGAGAGGTCATGGTATGCCGGGTCAGTCTCGGTAAACCCTACAAAACCTCCACCGTAACCGACATAGGCGCCTCCGTCATAGGTTGTGGCAGTATAGTTGAGATAGTTCTGGCTGAAATTATCATCAATGTTATACCAGTAACCTGATCCGCTCCTATTACTGTACGCGCCAATCATGGTGACAGGGGCATCGTCTTCAGTCCAGAGAGATTCTACACCTCCCATGATACTGTCCATGATACCGTCATACCTGGTGTACAGGTAGTTATAGTCATAATTAACTGAATAATTTCCTGCGTAATCAGTCGGCACTTCCATGATGTCCGCGAGATCTTTTCCTTCGTCAATCCAGTTCCCGGAAATTGGTTCACCCGCTAAATTGTCATGTCCGGAGTATGAACCATCCCCATAGTAATCGATGTAGTAATCTCCAGCCGCTAGAGTCCCCTCTGAACCATCGCTGTAGTATCTTACATACGCGGAGTTGTCATCATCTTCATATTGATATTGATAATATGAATATGTGGGATCACCTGTAAAATCATACTGCCCTTCATGACGAATGTATGTATAATCAATATCGGAATTGCTCTCGCTTCCGTATGAAAGGGGAGTTCCTCTCCAGGTACCGATATTGACTGCCTCCCATGTTCCGGTTTCATCATTATATGTACCCAGCACATCACCGAAAATACCCGTGTCCGGATCAATAGCCGGGTCTCCCATCTTGGTGTGGGTGATAAACCGGCCGGTGAATTCAGCACTCAACCTGCCGTTCGCCCAGTCGCTGGCTGTGGAACCAAGGTAGTAGCCGGTGTCAGGTGCTCCTCCGCCATAGCTGCCGAAGCCGCCATAACCTCCGATCATGGAAGTCCAGCCGTTGCCCATGGCTCCGCTAAAACCACCGTACATGTCAGATCCAAAGATACCCCATAGCTCATCCATTATCGCGACTGTATATAATCCTCCGTAACCTTCCACGAATCCGCCGGAAGCACTGCCCCCGGCAAGGGCGGCTCCGCTTGCTGGGCCCATTAAGGGTCCTCCCCCATTCCCGCCGTATCCGCCATAGCCGCCAAAGCCTCCGTAACCGACTTCAGTAAAAAAGATGTAGGATGAAAGATCTTCAGGATCAATACCCAGTTCGGCAGCGGAAACTTCCTGTGCCCTCTGGATTGCTCCGTCCATCTCGAACATGCCGATATCTTCATAGGCGCTGCCGGTTAAATATCCGTCAAGGTATCCGGCGTTCCCGGAAGGATCAATATAGATGCCCACCAGGTTGCCTTCCAGGGCACCATCATTGTGTATTCCGCCCACAACACCGGTGTAGGCACCGGCGTTATCGTCATAGGTGGTGATAGTGTCATTCAGGTAGTTCTCGCTGTGAATATCATCGATCCAGATACTTGCCTTACCCATTGGCATACCCATTGTGTAAAATTCACCCAGGGCCGTTACAGCAACATCCGTCTCTTCAGGAACTGTCCACAGGGAATCCGTACCTCCGAGGAGGCCTGACAAGTAGCCGCTGTTGCTCAGAATTACATAATCGTCCGCGTAGTCTGTAATATAATCCATGCCGTATTCATCCGGCGGGTTCATGATGCTTGAAAGGTCAAGCCCTTCTTCTATCCAGTTGCCGTAGATGGACTGGCCTGTACTATTGTTATATCCGTCGTAATCTCCATTTGAATAGTAGTAAATCTCATAATCAGCAGAGGGCAGAGACCCTGAACCGTCACTGTAGTATCTTACATACCCGTAACTGTCATCTTCATTATATTCATATTCATAATAGGAAGATGTCTCGCCTGTATAATCATACCTTCCCTCGTAGCGATTGGTCGCATGGGAAATCTCTGACCCGAATTCACTTACATATTTTAAAGGTGTTCCTCTCCACTTGCCAAGATTGACTGCCTCCCACGTACCCATATCATCACTGTAAGTACCGGATATATCGCCTGAGATGCCTGTGTCCGGATCAATGCTTGCATCTCCCATCAGGGTGCGGGAAATAAAGCGGCCGCTGAATTCAGCGCTTATTTCACCATTCTCCCAGGAGCTTGCGGTATCACCAATGAAGTAACCGTTGTTTGGCGCTCCACGCATATACTCATTACTCCAGTTGAGATAATAATCTGTTCCGTATTCTTCAGGAGGGTTCATTATGTCCGAAAGGGTTAGCCCCTCATCCATCCAGTTACCTTCAGTCCAACCTGTGTTGTAGTCATATTTTTTGTAAGAGCCGTCTTTGTAGTAATCTGTATGAGTATACCAGTAGGATGGATCATCTTTTCGGTAATAGACACGCCCATAGCTGTCATCATCATTATATTGATATTCGTAATAGGAATATGGACCACTGTTAGGTCGATACTGCCCCTCATAACGCTGATAATTATACCCGCCGAATCCGCCATAACCGCCTACACGGGATGTAAAACCGGTTGCGCCGTCAGGATTTTCAAAGCTGCCGAACAGCATCTGTGAATAGGTCCCCCACGGCTCATTTTCTATTGCCGCAGTCTCGAACCCGCCGTAGCCGCCCTCAATAACCCCCGTGCTCCCCAGGGTTCCGGCCATTCTGCCGCCGCCATAACCCATAAACAGGCCGCCGTAGAAATCTACAGGGTCAATGTCAGTACTCATTACAAATTCCCTGTTAAGGGTTCCGGCCATTTCAAACATACCGGCATCGGAATAAACGGTTCCGGAAAGATCACCGGTAAGGTATCCGGCATTGCCATCAGGATCCAGGTACAGGCCTATAAGCTGGCCCGTGATCGCGTCATCGTTTTCTATACCGCCTATAAACGCGGCATAGGCGCCGGGGTTATCGTCATAGGTGGTATTGGTCTCGTTTATGAAGTTCTCGCTGTGTATATCATCGAGCCAGACACTTCTGGATCCCATGTTATTAATCTCGCCTATTACGGTTACAGGTACGTCACCTTCTACCCAGAGGGATGTCGTTCCTCCCATAAGGGCATCCATGTAGCCGGCAGACCTGGGGTTCACATAGAAAGAGTCATAGGAATTTGTAGTCGACTCTGCTCCCGGTGCTGTAGTACCAGGTATAATGCTGGTGAGATCATCATTCTCGGTATCCCACGTACCGGATTCATATGTATAACTGTATTGATCGTTATAATAATACACTTCCTTCATACCATTACTGTGATAGATTGTACGTGTGTAAGGGTAATAGGAAGATGTTGGATGATAATAACTCTCCCCGGAGCTGTTATCACCATAATAGTTATAGGAATAGACGCCTCCCCCTGAAAA
>JBHPCX010000054.1:0-24978 GCA_042573485.1 Thermodesulfobacteriota bacterium
TGAGAATATCGATGCGGATTGGCAGGATAGTAGTCATTTTGTCTTTCATTTACGCATCGGACCGGATGGCCTGTCCTTTTTGAAAGTAAAGGCGTAATAAGCTGGGAGCGGCGGATAATCCAGTCGCAATATTTGCCTCCCTGGAAGGTGGTTCCGCGATAGAGCTTATCAAAGGTGAGATTGTACAAAGGAAGAAGTTGAAACGCGCCCCATGTGGGACTTATACCCTCAATATACAGGGTTGGTCCCGGAGTTCCCAGGGGATCCTGGCCCCACCAGGAAACGCTCCCGTTTGGGTTCGGAATATGAGAAACCATAATAGAGTGTCCCCAGTCGAATTGGATGATATGATCGGCTTCCTTGAAACCGGCTTCAACATCCCCGGTGGCGAAATCCGATACCAGGCCTTTTGGATCATGCATGATAATCGGCGCGCCGGGTTTCAAACCATCCTGAGGATCCACAATGGATGGCAGTACATCCCATTCCACCTCGATCAATTTCAATGCCTCATCACAGATTTCAGGAGAGACGGCAACGACAACAGCGCCTATCTCTTCGTCTTCCGTCTCAGCTTCATTGGGAATCAGGGGGCCATGGATTCCGGCCATTGTAGTAACCGGCGGATTTGTCAGGCCCGGGTTTATTGATATGACCTCCGGATCATCCCAGGTAATAATATCCACTACACCCTCAAGAGCTTTTGCTTTGCTGACATCCAGGTTCTTGATTTTTACTCGCCCATGAGGACTTCTGAGAAATTTGGCGTGGAGCATATCAGGAATGACATAATCGCTTCCGAATTTAGCCATGCCTGTAGCTATTGAATAGGAAAGTCTGCCGGGTATATTTGCCCGTCCAACAGACTTGAATTCCCTTCTCTGACCGTTACTGCCTTCAATATCTGCCATGTCGCTGCCTCCGGTAATAGGAACTCATTTTGTGGTTTGAAGTATATAAAATTGATCCTTGTATGTCAAAATAACCGCTACGTAATCTTGCTGATTAAATAATGAAGCAGAATAAGTTTCTGAAGAGTGTGCTTTACGTGAATAGCTATGTTTGATATTATCAGAAAACTTGTCTTTAGTTCCTGGTTTTCTGTTTATTGTCCATGGTTATAGAACCTAAACCATGAATTATGAACCATAAACTATAAACAGTTTATTTTGAGGAAGATGTTAATGGATAAAATGACTGAGCAGGGACGTTTCCTTGGGACCTTACTGGGCAGAGAAACGGACCGATTTCCCTTCTTTGATCTTGAACCGGATGAAGAAACGCTGGAGCGGTGGGTAAGGGAAGGGTTTTCTTTAAAAGAGTCAGTGACCGTGGCCTTTGATCTGGAGCCCCATTATTCTGTGGGGCTTATGCTTCGCAGCGCACCATTCTTCAGAATGGCACCTGATCTGCTTCATGATCCATCAGCTTTTGACAGGCACTATAATCCCGATGATCCCGCCCGGTATGAAAAGGACTTTGTTGAGCGGGCGGCTCAACTCAGACAGGAGGGCAGGGTCCTTTACGTGGATGCTTCCGGAGGCGGGCTCCTGCAAATGCTTGGAGTGGGGGACTGGAAATCATTGATGGCAGCCTGCCATGCTCTAATCAACGAACCGAAAAAGGTCGAAGACCTTCTCAACCGCACTACGGATTTCTATTGTATCTGCCTTGAACGTGTTCTTTCAAGGGTTCATGTTGATTATGCCTCCTTTTATGAACCCATAGCCTCCAGCCATGGCCCAGTTATCTCTCCTGAAATGTTCAATCGATATGCAATCCCGGGGTACAGGAAGGTAATATCTCTGCTGGATAAATACAATGTCCGGTTTCGGGTTTTCTGCAGTACCGGCGGAGATCTGACTTCAATTATCAGTCTTATGGTGGATGCGGGTATCAATGTTTTGTGGATCAGTAACATAGCAGCAGCCAGTATGGAGTACATGGCCCTTCGCCGTCACTTTGGCGAGCACATATCTTTGATTGGCGGAATCGATGCAGGAACACTGGGGCAAGATGAAATAATTCTTAAAAGCAAAATAGAGGATACTGTTTTACCTCTTCTTGAAAAGGGTCGTTACATTCCCTGCCTGGACGACAGGCCTAGAGCGGATGTCTCTTTCTCTCAATACAAGCTGTACAGGCAAATCCTTGAAGAGATTGCCCGGAGGAAATAGATGCAGTCTGAGGTTGATGATCTGAAGACTGTCAGCCTGCAATTTAAACCCCTTAAAAATGATTTTCTTGTTTATAGTTTCTGGTTTGTAGTTTATAGTCTATAAAAGCATACAAAAAAACATTGGATAGAGACTGTTATTTTTCCAGCTTACAGGGCGGAAACACTTTAAGAACCAGCTGACAGGTATCGGTGGACAAGAAATTTTCAACCTGTTTTACTACCAATCCCAAATTGTTTTTTATAACCAATAGCAGGAGGATAAGGCATGAAGAAAAAGTTGATAGTAGCTGCATGGTTAGTACTTGTTTTAGTAGCAGTAATACCCTTTTTCAGCGGTATTATCATGGAACGTATCGTGAAGAAAACTGTCGAGGATTTTAATTTGCTCTATGGCAGCACTCCTATTGGTTATTCCTGTGAGATTGTAAGTTATGATCGTGGTTATTTTTCCACAGACCTGGTAATGAAGCTGGATATGGGTATTCTTAAGGATATCTACGGCGTTGAGTCAGTGGTTTTTAAAGAGCATGCAAGGCATGGCTATCTGGGTGTTGTTTCTACAACAAGCCTTGATGAGAATGTCTGGTATAATTCTTTTGTAAATGACAGAGTTCAGGGGCAGGACCCTCTCCATATCAAAACATACTACAGCCCTTTTGGAGATATTGAGACCACGATAATATTAGATGAATTTTCAACCAGTATAAAAGATGAAGACCTGCATGTAAAAAAGGGTGAGTTTGTCATTGATAGTGACAAAACGTTACAAAATATAGGAATATCGATAGACTGGCAAGGTTTCGATATAGGGCAAAAACTCTCCCTGGGCAAGGTATCCGGGATATCGGATATGGAGATGATATCCAATTATATCTGGGATGGGAGTTCAGATATAGTTTTTAAGAGCCTTAAGATTTCAGATAAAAATGCCGATTTTGAAATCTCCGACATGAAAGTAGAATCTTATAGAGATGCGGACAGGGATGCTAATACATTAGCGAGTGACACACATATTACTATCAGCAGCATCCAGTCAAAGAGTAAAAAAATCGATGACGCATCGGCCCGTTTTGCTCTAAAGGGAGTAAATCTGGACGTGTTTGAAGAATTTATGAACATTTACTTCCAGCTGATTTCTCAGCTGGCGTCAAATGTGTCTATCAATGATGCCAGCAGGGAAAACGCGGAAATAGTTAAGAAACAGATGACACAAATAGGATTAAAGATGATAGGGGCCTATGAAAAATTACTGAAGGAGGGCCTTGAAATGCAGATTTCCGACCTGCAGTTTAAACTGCCCGAAGGAGAGGTCAAAGCCGGTATCACTCTGCGGCTTTTAAAGGACATGACCTTTGCTCAGTTTATGCCGGTCATCAATGAACCGCAAATGCTGCTTGATATTATTTATCTGGAATCAGCGATCAGCCTTCCGGTTAAACTTGTCGGTGAGAACCAGAGAATGCTGGAGCCGGCCTTTCCGGAAATGCAGACAGGCCTGTTTATAAAAGAAGGGGATTATCTCGTAAGCAGGATGGAGACAAAGGACGGGAATCTATATATAAACGGTAATGTAGTACCTCTTGATAAATTGCCTCAATTTGGGGGAACAAGGCCAAAACCACAGACAGTCTATTGATAGGAATCTGTTTTAAAAGGCTGCTTGTTGTGTGTTGTTTGCAGTATTTGCAATGATCAATTAACAATTATCAGTTAACAGTTAATAGAATGCAGGAGATAGAGGATAGTGATCAGCAATACACAAAATATTGAACCTGAAATCTGAAATCTGGAATATTTAAACCACAAACTACAAGCTGGAAATTAGGAGCTTTACTGATAAAATCAAGCATTATCAAATGTGTTCAATAAATAAGGAGGTGCCAGGATGAATGTAACTGACGCAATACTTAAAAGGAGAAGCATAAGAAACTTCAAGCCGGATCCTGTTGAGAAGGAGAAAATCGAAAAGGTGCTGGAATCGGCCAGGCGAGCCCCTTCATGGGGAAATACCCAGCCATGGCGTTTTATTGTGGTGCAGGACAGGGCCAAAATAGAGGAATTATCAAACAAAGTGGCGGCAGGCCAGCCTCAGGTAGCCGGCGCCCCTGTTGTAATTGTCTGCTGCGGTGTGCCCGAGGCATTCTCCCGCAAACAGCACAGGGAAGCCCTGAAGCAGCTTATTGACTATGGTGTGATGGATTGGCCGGAAGAAGTCCTGGATAATGTAGTGCTGGGGAATGAGCAGTTTGCACCCTACCATCTTGGTGATCAGGTTATGACTATCAAGGCAGGCGAGCAGATTATGATTGCCGCGGCCTATATGACCCTGGAAGCTGTAAACCAGGGGTTGGCTACCTGCTGGGTGGGCGCGATAGCACCCAAAGCCGCGAGTGAAGTTATGGGCATTCCTGATAATTTATTTGTGCATGACTTAATTCTCCTGGGGTATCCTGGTGAAGATCCAAAAATCAGACCAAGAAAAGATACCGAAGAGGTCATCTTCTGGGAAAAATATGAATAGAAAATCAGGCTGCCGCCTACGCTGAAGCTACGGCGAGCCAAGGAAGCTGTTTAGGCTGCCGCCATAGCTCTATGAGCGACGGCGGCAGCCTAATAAGCTAATAGACTATTTTAAACCCGGCTCAGGTGTAACTACGGGCTTTCCTGTTACAGGGTGTTCACAGTGAAAGGGCAGTACCTCGTGATCAGGCCACAGCAAAGGTTTAATCTCCGTCAATTCATCTGGACCATAGGGATCATCAGGATATGTTGTGGTCTGGTTTGGAACAAAATGAGGAGGCGTATAGGCCCATCCGTTTTCAAATGTAGCGTGCCATACAGGACGATAGTTTAGTATTTTGATTTTCCAGATACCATCGATCTTAATATAAGAGTTTTCATAAAGCGCGCCTTCCCACCACTGCTGTGAAGTGCCGGTTAAGGATGGCTGAGGATCCCGTTCATAATGTGTTCCGGCCATCATCATACAGCGGAACCTTGCATTCGCGGTTTTCCTGTCCGGGGCAACATCAACAACATCCTGCATCATTGGATGGTCCAGAAGAAAGCCGAAGACAGGCCCGTTTTTCCCACCGGTAAAACGGTTTCTAAAGCCGTCACAATAGGCGCGGCGTACACCTGCCTTACCTTTGTATACTCCACCGAAAAAATAAAATTCACAATCATCCGCGTAGCAATCCACTACTTCATCGTACATACATTTATCGAGAAAGTAACCATACAGGTGGTGCAGCTTCCTGACCGCATGCACATCTTCGAGTTTCCCCAGTTTGTTTTCCAGCACATCAATTCTTTTTATCAAATTGTCGTCAGTCATAATAGAAAATCCCTCCTTTCTTACGATAAATAGGTTATCGAACAGATTGAGTATATGTAATTATTGTACCGGCATCAAGGTTTTGGACTATTAATCAGTAAAGGAGTAAAGAAGCCAGGTCTGATGTAATTGGAAATGTCTTTTCAGGTTTTTAAGGACAGTACCTTGCAAGGAAAATAGAGGCATCCTATAATACTCCTTTTACAATCTTCAATTACCATTATATAATGATAAAGATTATATTCTCATTCAATTTTAAAGAGGAGCAAATGCAATGACTAATAATGTTGTAATCGCGTTATCGTGTGGTACAAATGACACCAATCGTGCCACCCGGGCCATTATGCTGGCTACAGTGGCCCATAAGGAAGGAAAAAATACCCGTCTTTTTTTACTGGATGAAGGTGTATACCTGGCCAAAAAGGGTATTATCACACATGTAAAGGCTGCCACAGGTGATATGGCGGACGACCACCTGGCTTATCTTCAGGCACATGAGGTCCCGATTCTGGTCTGCACCCCATGCGCAAAGGCACGCCAGATAAAGGAGGAAGATTTTATCGAAGGAGCACGCATGGCCACTGCGCCGGAATTTATAAATATGTGCTGTGACGCGGCTGTTATCAGCCTTTAGTATAGCCTGGTAGGTTGAAGGTTATTAGTCTGTATCCTATATCCCTTCAGACTAATTTTCTGCTAGCCTTTAGCTTTAAACTAAAATACTGTGGAATACAAACCACTAACAACAAACAACGAACATTTAAAAAACAGGAGGGAGATATGAGAGCCAGATTGATGATTAACACAAAATTCTGTTTTATACTTTTTGCTGTGTTGCTGTCGGGCTGTATGGCGGTCCATAGAACAGCAATGGGAGAACCCGAATGGAATCCTGCCGAAATCAGTGAATGTGACCGGGCCTGCCTGGTCGGCATCATGGAAGGCTATATGAATGCTATGTTCAAGCAGGATATCAATGCTGTCCCACCTTTGTCAAAAGATGTGCGGATGACTGAAAATACCGGAGTCATGGAAGTTGGGGAGGGGGTTCTCTGGCGAACCAGAACAGAACCAACCAGCTTCAAGATTTATGTTGCCGATCCGGTCTTCGGACAGGTTGCCCTGCAGACACGGTTGAAAGTAGGCGGCCGCAATGCCCTGGTCGCTGTCCGCTTGAAGGTTGATCGCGGGAAGATTCAGGAAGTCGAACAGCTGTATGACCGAGAAATTGATGATGCGGCAATACCACTCTTAACCACTCCCGTACCGGTCTTAACCGATGATGTCCCGCCCGAAAAACGGGTTTCAAGGGATATGCTGTTTCGTGTTGCCAATTCATATTTTGATGCCCTGGAAGGGGATAACGGTAAGATCGGGGCCTTTGCCGATGAATGTGTCCGCCATGAAAACGGGTACCGGACAGTGAACAACCCCCCTCCCGGAGGCCGTATGATGCCGGCGCCTTTTATCCCGACGGCTGATACTGAACAGGGCCGTGAGATGCTCAAGTTCAGCATGCTGACATGCGCTGAGCAGATCAATACTAAAACTTTTGCCCATATGAAACACATACGTCCGCGCCGGGCACTGATTATTGACGAGCAGAAGCAGACAGTGGCTACATTTCCGCTTTTTATACATGATGGGACCAGCAGGACCGCTAAGCCGGGATCTCCACCGGGAATGATCTTGAATCTTGTGACAATGGAGACTTTCGGAATAAGAAATGGCTTAATTCATCATGTTGAAGCTTTTCCCTTTGTAACGCTGCCCTATGGATTGGGCAACGGATGGACCATGGATTCCGGCCGGTAGTTTTTTGGTTTATAGTTCCTGGTTTATGGTTCATGGTTTCAGATTTAAAATTCTGTTCACTGGTAATTGATCATTGCTTATTGTTTAGTAAAAGGAGATTCTCAATGAAAAATGGAATTACTCGCCGAAGAATGCTGCAAATTGGTGGAGCCGCCCTGGGAGGAACTATGCTATACAGGACAAACTCCGTAGCCGGAACCGGGGAACCGGGCGGCTTGCCATGGACATGGAAGAAGATCAAACCTGAATCTATCCAGGAAAGGGCCTATCAGTCGGCCTGGGCTAAAATCGGCTGCATGTATGGTGTAGTCGAGTCAGTAATAGGTACACTGGCAGATAAATACGGATCACCCTATGACACATTTCCCGTCGCGGCAACTGTCTACGGCAGCGGAGGTGTCGGGGGCGTCGGTTCACTTTGCGGAACGGTCAATGCCGCGGGATTGCTATTTGGTCTCTTTATTGAAAAACAGGAAGATCTTTTCCAGCTCTGTAATGAAATATCTTTATGGTATGAAAAAACATCCATGCCAGTGTACAGGCCATTGAAACCGGTCCAGGACATTCCGATTGCTTCTTCAGTATCAGGCTCAAATCTTTGCCATATTTCCTGCACGAAGTGGTCAAATGTCTCAGGTCACCAACTGATGACAATGCCTCATTTTGAACGCTGCAACCGGATAGTGGCTGACATGGCCATGAAAATCGTGACCATGCTTAATCAATACGCGGACATGAAACTGGAATTCAATGAAAAACCGAATTCCTTTTCCCAGGGATGTATGTCATGCCATGGCCCTGAAAAAGAGAAGGGTGATGTCTCCATTAACATGTCCTGTGACACCTGTCATGATAATCCCCATTAGTGGTGTGTGTAAGTTGTATATAAGAATAGAAAAAGTTATTTCATTATTGGATGAGAAAGGGGAAATTTAAAATGACGAACAAATACTCTCGACGTGAAGTATTGGGGTTGGGCCTGGGCGCTGCAGTTCTTGGAGCCGGCAGCCTCGCGAATTCAGCATCTGGAAAAACATCCGTATCCGGCCAGCAGGAAGCATCTCCCATGACAACTCTAGATGAATATCACGAATATGGTGAAGACCTTGAAAGAATTTTGATGTTACGATCATCTCCTATAGCCGTAAAAATGCTGGAAAAAGAAGAAGATATACCGAAAGATGCAATCAGGCCTAAAAAGGACCGGGGAGATCATCTAGCTCAATGCCAGGCATTTGCCATGTCCAGGCGGGATGGGGTCACGGTTGCCATGCTGAAGGAGGACCACTGGTGTCCCACTGCTGTCATGGCTTACGGGCTGGTTAAGAAACCTGAATCCGTTGAAAGTTGGTCCCATCCTTACGACTGCTTTGAGTATGGTAAATATATCGGCATTGTTACCGCGCCTTTAAAGAGCACTACTTTTTTGCCCGACGTCGTGATTACATATGGCAAACCCGCTCAACTGAGGGGCCTGCTTCTATCCATGAAAGTTAAGGATGTCCCCGAGGTAAAACACCATTTTTTTCCGCCTTCCTGCGGCTGGTCTGTCGTAAATCCCATAAAAGATGGCAAATACTGGGTTGTCCTGCCTGATCCCGGGGAATATCAGCGCGCACTTACTGAAGAAGGAGATTTGATGTTTTCTGTACCGCGAATAAAGATGCCGGAGATGATGGCGGGTTTGAGACAAAATGAGCATGGACCTTTTTCATATCGTGATCACCAGATGTTTATGCAAACGAATTTCCCTCTACCCGGTTTTTACAAGGAAATGTTTAAAAGCTGGGGTATGGATACGGAGTAAAAGTAAAGAGTTCATAGTTTATAGCTTGCCCTGTTAAATACCTTGAGGAGTTAAAAGTATTTTTTATACCATCCTCATCAGTCAAAAAGACGGGAAGTTTTAAATAGAATATAACAAAGACCTCAAGGTAAGATTTGAGCAATGTAATAAAAGTCAAACATACAAAAAAACAGCACAAATAAAAGGCTCAAATCTTATTTAACGGGGTGAATTTTAAGCCAGAGACCAGAAATCATATGTCAGTTAGCAGGAGCCTAAAGCTGTTTAGGCTGCTGCCGTCGCCAAAGGCTATGGCGGGCCAAGGAAGACTATTAGCAAAATATTTTTTTTTGGTTTTCCTAATAGACTAATAGCCTTCAGTCTAACAGTCTAAAACCAACGGCCCTTAGCCTAATATGCTAAAATGAACCGAGAATTTGGTCCCTTGTTCCGCCTAGAAATTTTTATCTCCCCCAAGTATTCCGCCCAGTAAATCACCGCCTATACCTGCCACTCCTTTCTGTTCACCCCTTTGCTGAAAACGTGATGCAGCAAATATGCGGTCAGCCAGTCTTGAAAAAGGAAGACTCTGCATGTAAACAGTGCCTGGGCCTGTTATACTCGCAAGAAAAAGACCCTCCCCGCCGAAAAGGGCGTTTTTAAAGCCTCCAACAAACTGGATGTCATAATCAACAGTAGGTGAAAAAGCCACAAGGCAGCCTGTATCGAGACGCAGGTTTTCTCCCGGGGCGAGGTCTTTCTTTATGATAGTGCCTCCCGCGTGAACAAAAGCCATACCGTCACCTGTAAGCCTCTGAAGGATAAATCCTTCACCGCCGAAAAGACCGGCTCCAAGTTTTTTGGTAAAGGCTACTTCGATTTCAATGCCCTTTGCGGCGCACAAAAAAGCATCCTTCTGACAGAGAAAACTGCCGCCGAGCTTGTCCAGTTCAAGGGGAATGATTTTACCCGGGTAGGGTGCCCCGAAGGCGACATGGCCCTTTCCGCTGCCGTTAAAGAGAAACGTAGTAATAAAAAAGCTTTCACCGGTTATCATTCTCTTAAATCCGCTGAAAAGGCCTCCACCCGTAGATGTCTGCATCTCAATACCATCTTCCATGTACATCATAGCACCGGCCTCGGCACGGACCCCTTCGCCGTGATCCAGCTCCACTTCAACTATCTGCATGTCATCTCCATGGATGACATAATCTATTATGTCCGTCATATAAAATCCCTTTCATGTTATATGGTAATAGGATAATTTTAATTCTAACACAAAATTCTGCAGTAAGTAAAATAATGATATACCCTAATTCTTATACAATTAAATTGACATGAATTTATACAGTTATGATAATAAAAGACCTGTACCATGGGAATTCACGGCACCAGCCGTGAAAAAACTAATAAATCATTTTTAAATAAAAATCCGGAGTAAAAAATGATCGCTCAATTATCAGTTTATCCAATTGGAGAGGGCACAAGCCTCAGCCGGTTTGTAAGAAAAGGTGTTTCGGTTATTGAAAAATCAGGGTTTGTTTATGAGCTTGGAGGTATGTCAACCACAGTCGAAACACCTGACCTGGACGCGTTGTTCGAGCTTATAAAACAGGTGCATGCCGCTCATGTTGAGGAAGGTGCGGGCCGGATAGTAATCGATTTAAAGGTGGATGATCGGCGGGATAAAACAGCCACCATTAAATCAAAAAAAGAATCAGTTACATATTCCTGATCGGGTACTTTTATATTTAAGCAGGTATGCAGGCTGTGAGGAATGCCGCTTATGAAACCTTATATCCAGAAGGAGGTACAATATGAAAAAAGAGAGTATAATCATTCTGGTTTTAGCTATTTTGTGTTATTCCCTTCCCACGCTGGCACAGGATGGCCCACCGAAGGGCCCTGCTATGGCTATGAAACAATACAAGGTGGAAGCTTTTGTAAAACAGGTTGATGCTGACAGGAACGGATCTATGTCCAAGGAGGAATGGAAAGGTGCCGGACTGGTCGAACTCCCATTCAATTTTTGTGATGCGGACAGGGATGATAAATTATCTAAAAAGGAAATGGGTGAATGCGAATTACCAGAAGCTATGGATATCGACTCTGATGATGTATTGACTGTAGGAGAAATGATAGAGTTCGATAAGAGGATGGCCGCTGCTCCTAAAAAGAAGTATGTGCCCATGGATCCGTATGTTGAAGGGGGTGAAACCGGCATGGATTTTATCAGGCTGTTTGATGAAGACGGAGATGGCAAGGTGACACATATGGAGTGGGAAAAGAAAAAGAATTCTACTGTTTTTAAAGAAAGACACTGGCCTGACTACAATAAAAACATGGATGAATATATAACTGTGGATGAAGCACCTAAAAAGCCATAGTAATGACTAATCTGTATAAGGTTAAAAGATTTTTTGCTTCATCTTTGAAATGAATTTCCTCCTCCGGGATGGTTGAAACTCCTTGGCTTTTAGTGAAGAAAGATTTTTAGTGTTGCGTAACGAGATGTCATTCCCCGACTTGATCGGGGAATCCAGGTCCTTCGTATTTTATAAGTCGGACCAAATAGGCGCTATCCCGATGAAGTATTGCTACAAATAGTCGAGGAGAAATTTAAAATGGATTCCCGCCTGCGCGGGAATGACCTCTAATTGATTTTTCTTTTTTAATCAACTTGCTTTTGAATATCTCGTCTTCGAGATGATTGTCGTTCAGTTCCCGGATAAATGCTAAGGCGGGTTTTTCGGGTATGCCCTGCTATCCTTAATTTCTATGTAATCGACTGTTGCCATTTCACCCAGCATCAGGGACAGGTTCAGCGGATAGATGGGCGGGTATATTTCTTCCCGCTCAAATTTGCTGAACTGGTCCAGGATTTCTTCCACTGTCATCCCCGGCTTGGCCTTAATTTTATCAAGTATGCTCATCATCCTGTTGTAATGGGTCAGCATATCACCCCCATCCGCGAGCCCGACAGGTTCGCACTCAAAGCAGGCACCGGTTCTTGTATCTTCACATATGAAAGTCCTTGGTCTGCGAATAAGAGTATCAGGCAGTTGGGCCGGAATAGCTGCAATATGTCCGGGATCAGCCCCTTCGGGCGCCTCCTTAAGGGGGCGGAAGCCGATACCGTCATGTTTTTTCATGGCCGGGTCCCTGGCGCTGAGGCCGGTGTAGAGGTACAGGAAGCGACTCTCATCACCATACCCGTAAAAAACCGTGTCCCATATTACTCCTACCATGTTCTTCAGAAGTCCATTACAGATACGGCCTTCGAATATCGCACCATTGTATGTGAATGACTCCCCGATGTGGTAGTTGAAGTGGCAGGGAAATCTTTCCGCGTCTCCGACAAAGGATACCAGTGTGCATTTTACTTTAAATGGCAATATTTTGTCCTCCATGAATCAGGTTTTAGATATGTCTTCCAATCCCAGGGCAGATAATGTCTCAGTTTTTGGCCAGCCCGTGTTTTCGTCCCATCCACGCAGATAATAATATTCTCTCAGCATTCCCCTAAATTTATCTCGGTCCAGTACATTGCCCGTCATATCCACAGGTTCATCACCAGGGCCGGGCACAATCATCCGGCCCCCTGTATCAAGAGGGGTTGTGAAATTAACTTCCGGAGGAAAATCATCTTCCGGTATCTTCCGGCCCTCTCTTAACTGGATAGCCCGTTGGAGGTTGGCTACCCGTTCGGCGCAGGAGTCTATCTCCTTTCCGTCTATTCCTGTAACTGCTGTAAAATATTTTGCCTCCAGGTCAGGGTCTCCCACACCGTCCGGCTTACTGAAGGAGTAGGTAAGGGGAAAGGCAAAATCGCACAGGCCGAGGCTGTCTTCAATATAATTGCGGTTTTGAATCATTACGGCGGCCAGGGCTTTGCCGTCGTAGCTTGAGAAATCAGCCGCTTCAATGCTTCCCCAGAATACACGGGCGATTTCACGGAATACACCGGGTGTGATTGGGTTGCTTCCCGGTTCAAGCTGATTAAAGAGCCAGGCAGCCCTGGCAAAACCGGCATGAAACTGTGGGCGGTTCATGCGCGGCTCCATGGGATCAAGAATGGCATAGACCAGTGATGACCGGGGCATATTAACATCGATCTCACCGACCGGTTGAACCATGGGATGGAGCATGGCCCGTGCCGCTTTCGGCATCTTTTTTGCGGCCCTTACCAGGCCCTCGGCAAGGATATCTCCAATCCCCTCACGCAGGGCAATGATTTTTAAAAGCTTTTCCAGAAATTCACGGGTCCCGATCTTTGATAGGGACAGACCGGTTTCCGCTTCCGTCAATGTTTCACTCTGATGACAGTCATAGAGCCAGTTGATAATATTGCGCAGTTCAAAAGTGCATATGGCATAGTCATTGGCAAGATCAGGGGCATGGAAAAGAGTGTCCACAGGCTCATTTTCCTGATTATACTTCCATGGAAGATAATATTCCATGGATTGACAGCGGCGGTTTGCCACCAGGTCTGATCGTTGTCCGTAACGGTACTGGTTGCGAATGCAGTCCAGACCGCATTGATAGCAGCCGCCCTTGCCAACACGTTCCAGGAGATGGCTGTGATGACTCATGGTTATATCGGGCGGAATGCTCAGATCAAGGCCTTCACTCATCCAGGTGGTGGTCCGGTTTAGTTCTTTAAGCTTTTCAGGATCTGCCACGGAAACCTTATCGGTACCTTTCACAACTACAGCCATAAGGTTTTTTGAAGCCATTACAGCCCCGAAACCCCCGGTTGAAGTGGACTGATGAGAGCCGAAAAGAACAGCAGATCGAACCCGGTTATTACCTGAGATACCAGTGGTCAAAAAATATGCGTTTTTACCGTGCAGATTTTTAATTAAATCCCCTCTGGCAATGGCCCCCTCATTAATTAAAAATGATCCATCACAAAACTGGATTTTATCGTTCTCGATCAACAGGTATTGAGGACCGGGAGCCTGTCCGGAAATAATTATACCGTCCCATCCCGCCTTTTTTAAACCTGCAGGAAAAAATCCTCCCAGGTTTCCGTAGCAGTACTGTTCAGGGTATGTCATGGGAGACTTGGCAATCACCGACATACGTGTCGCTCCCGGAGCACCGGTAGCGACCAGGGGACCGGTCATCAGGATCAGGTGGTTCAGAGGATCAAAGGCGCCTGCTTGCGGAATTACTCTTTCCCGGTAAATCCTCGACGCAATACCGCGGCCCCCAAGATATTTTTCGCTGTATATCCGCGTATCAACTCTGGATATTTGTCCGGTACTTAAATCAACATCAAGGATCTTACCTGTCCAGCCGTACATGGTTAACTCCTTTTTCTTCACAAACCCAAAAGGATCTTGTTCTGAATCTCAAATGGAAAGGAATGGGGCAGGTCTTCATTTGTTAAGTGTCCTAATTTAGCATCGATTTTAGATATATTAATTTTTTATAATCTGTCAAGGGAGTGATAGAATATTAGCGGGCCATTAATAGCAAACCGCTGACAACAAACAAAAATCTAGTTCTTACTCGCATAAGGTTTCAAACTATGATATAGCTAAATTCTTCAATATTGATGATCAAATAAATGAAAGGAGAGAGGTCCATACTTGATTTATACCAGGTGTGTAGTTCTTTCACTTGATCAGGGCCCGCTATTAAAACATGCCATTCTGTACTAATCCGGATTGTCCTCATAAAATAAAAACCGGCAGTTTTGCCGAATACCGGGATGATGTAAGTATCTGTCCCGAATGTAAAAAACCTCTTACTTTTAATGTTACTGAAGCCGATGGCCACAGTGAAAAAATTGAAAGTGATTTTATCAGTAAAATATTGATTACGATCGGCCTGCTGGCGTTTTTCCGCCTGCTTTGTTTCATTCCCTTACCCTACATAGACCTGTCAGGATATGATGATCCCGGGAGTCTTTTAAGCTTCTACGGTTTTACCAGAATTTCAATCGTAGCGCTTGGAATTATGCCCTTTATTTCCGCCTATATTTTCGTGGAGATGTTTTCCCTTGTTATTCCAGCTATGAAGAGATGGCGGAGTCAGAAAAAAGAAGGGCGAAGAAAACTTTTTATTGCCGCGAGGTGGCTGACCCTGGTTTTATGTATCATTCAAGGGTTTGGAATTTCCATAAGCCTTGAAAGGATGACCGGAACCGGCGGGTCTTTATTGGTAAGCAGCCCGGGATGGGGTTTCCGGTTTATAACTGTTTTAACGTTAACAGCCGGTGTGTTTGTCCTACTGTGGATCGCGGACAGGATTACCGCGAGGGGTATAGGTAACGGCATAAGCATTATGATCATAACAGGAATTGCATTCAGCCTGTTTCCAAATTTATATGGCCTGTTTAAAGTAATATTGTCAGGCAGTGCTTTAATGGAAACTACGGTAACAACTATCTTTATATTGTTTATTCACTTTCTGGCAGTCGCGATAATTTTGTTTATGGAAAGAAGAGAAAGCAGTATAAAGGTCAGGATGAATAACGGCAGCATGATTGACCTGCCTTTTAAATACAATATTGCAGGTGTAGAACCTGCCGGGTTTGCGGCATCTATTGTCATGCTGCCCTTCACAATCACGTTTTTTACTTCAAGTTATCATGATTTTCTTAATTTATTCCAGCCTGCTACCCTGACCTATTCCATAACCTTGACAATCATAACTGTCATTTTTTATTTTCTGTTTACATCACTTTATTATGATCCTGATAAGATACTTTCCTTTTTAAGGTCAAAAAATGGGGAGCCTGTTTTAAAGGAAGGTGCTTCTTTTGAAAAGCTTCTGGATAAAAAACTTACACCTTTGGCTATATATGGGACAATATATCTATGTTTATTCGCTGTGTTAGTAACACCGGCAGTCCATATATATATAGTAATTGGAGGTATCTCACTCATAAGGCTTGTCTCAATTTCTCTTGATATTATTAATGAGGTGAAGGCAAGAAAAAACGGTTTCTTTGTCAAGATCGAGGAATTTCAAAAACCCTATGAGGCTAGATTCGTTAAAAATCTTCTTGATCAGAATAATATCCCCTGTTTTCTAGAAGGATATTATCACAGGAGCATTTTATATTTTTTCGGACCATACGTTGAAGTTTCGCTTTATGTAAAAAAGGAGAAAGAATCTGAAGCTTTGAATATTGTAAAAATCAAACCTAAACACTCATAACACTATTAACAGAGGAGCCTATGAAAATTAAAAAAAAATTGCCTAGAAAAAAGTTTGCAGGTGTGGGTATACCAATGACAGACCCCGAAGCACCGATGAAGCCGCCACCCAAAGTACCATATAAACGAATTGCAACGGAAGAGGCCTGGGTTACTCCAGAAATCATGAAGGGTTATCGTGACCTGATTGCAAAAAAAGCAGGAGATGCCGGATTTTTATCTCTATGGGGGGTTTTTGTTAAACGTGGAGGAATTCTCATTGATCGACTGTACGATATGGGTGAGAACCGTATCAAGGATATGGATGCCACGGGAATTGACATGCAGCTTCTTCTGCTGACGGCTCCGGGTGTACAGGTTTTCAGTAAGGGCAAGGCCAAATCTCTGGCAGCATCGAGTAATGACCAGCTGGCTGAGGCTATTCGTAAATACCCTGAACGATTTGCCGGTCTCGCCGCTATCGCCCCCCAGGATCCGGCTGCCGCGGCAAAGGAACTTGAAAGGGGGATGAAGCTTGGCCTTAAGGGAGCCGTTATTAACTCCCACACAAAAGGAGAATACCTGGACAAACCCAAGTTCTGGGAAATTTTTGAAGCTGCTGAATCTTTGAATGCCCCGATTTACATCCATCCTCAGACACCTTCTCCTGATATGGTCAAACCCTTTGTAAAACGCGGGCTTGATACAGCGATCATGGGCTTTGGAGTGGAGGTTGCCCTGCACACCCTTGCCATTATCGTGAGTGGTGCACTGGATCGTTTTCCAAACCTGAAAATCGTTATCGGGCATGGGGGGGAGGGACTCCCTTACTGGCTTTACAGGATTGATTACATGCAGGAATACAACAGGCAGGCATTCATGCCGAAACTTGAAATGCTGCCGAGCGATTACATGAAGAGAAATATATATATTACCACAAGCGGCCTGCCATGGGCTCCGGCCATTACCATGGCCCAGTCGGTTCTTGGTATGGACCGTGTTCTCTATGCTATGGATTATCCCTATCAATACCGTGTAGAAGAAGTAGAAATGACGGATAATTTCCCGATCAGCGCCGCTAATAAGAAAAAACTGTTTCAAAAGAATGCGGAGAAGGTATTTTCGCTATAGGTTTCATGAGATTGTTGTAGATCATTACTCAACCTCTATTGTCTAAGAAACCAGGTTTCAGATTAAAGGAGTTATTCAATATGGTATCGACCGGACCGACTTCAAATGAGCAAACACAGATTTCAAAAGTAAGTGACATTATCGATAGCAGGCCTATGAGCCGTTTTCAGATTCGGACAATCATTCTGGGGGGGCTGGTGCTTTTCGCGGACGGCTTCGACGCCCAGACTATCGGATTTCTTGCCACCCCGATAGCCGAAAGTATTGATATCCCGGTAAACAGTTTCGGTCCCATTTTTTCCGCCAGCCTGATCGGGTTGATGATCGCCGCCATGCTCGCGGGTCCGATCGCTGACCGCTGGGGACGAAAGTGGCCCATAATATTTTCCACCTTTGCGCTTGCAGTATTTTCCTTTCTTACGGCCTTCGCGACCTCCTTCAACGAGTTGCTGGTATTAAGATTTTTAACAGGCCTGGGACTTGGCGGCGCTTTACCGAATGTTGTATCTCTTTCTTCAGAATATGCCCCAAAGCGGCTCATGGCAATTCTCGTGACTGTTCTTTTCTGTGGTTTACCGGTGGGAGGTTTTGTTTGTGGAATGATCAGTTCTGCGCTGCTTCCGGTCTGGGGCTGGCAATCTGTATTTTACATTGGAGGGATCCTGCCGTTTCTGATTTCAATCCTGTTAATTGCTCTACTCCCTGAATCGGTTCAATTTCTATCTCAGAGAGGAGATAATCCAGAGAAAATAGCAAAACTTATGGAGCCGATTGTGCCTGTAATAATCCCAGGGAGCAGTCAAATTTCCTTTTCCGTTCAGGTTACAGAACGTAAGGGTGTACCTGTGAAATATATTTTTACAGAAGGCCGTGCCGTGGGAACTGTCCTGCTGTGGATCCCCAATTTTATGAACCTGCTTCTGATGTATGTGATCCTCAACTGGCTGCCGGCTCTCCTGAGGGCTTCAGGCATGTCCGTATCCGATGGAGTGACAGCAACCGCCTTTTTTAGCCTAGGAGGTATTTTAGGAACCCTAACCGAAGGATTCCTGATAAAATACGGAGGGGCCTTCAGAGTTCTACTTCTGGAGTTCGGATTATGCGGTCTTTTTATTGTATTAATGGCCATTATGGCGAATTCATGGTTGATGGTAATAATACTGGCATTTCTGCTGGGTTTCCTGGTAATAGGAGCACAGGCTGGTCTCAACGTGATGGCTGCTAACTTCTATCCTATCTCTATTCGCTCCACCGGGGTGGGCTGGGCGCTGGGTGTGGGAAGGATCGGTTCGATCGCGGGCCCGATTCTTGCCGGGATGCTTCTATCAATTCAATGGCAGCCATGGCAGGTTCTTTTAGCAGGAGCTGTCCCTGCAATATTTGCTCTTGGCTCTATTTTACTGTGCCGCTGGGTACCTGACCAGCAAAACCCTTATATAGATCAATGAGTAGTTACCAGTAAACAATAGAAAATGTGTGGCTATCAGTAAGTAGATGTAAATTCAAAATTGTGGAGACAGGCTGTTAGCTTTTTAGACTGAAGGCTATTAGAAAAGCAATAGTCTAACAGTCTTCAGCCTAATAGCCTATTAAAGGAGCAACTCTTTTGCCCAAAAAGCTTTTTGTATCTATCCTGTGGGTTGAAGGTATTCTAGCTATTGCATATGGTATGATGCAACAAAATGATTTTGCGTTTATTGTAGGAATTATTTCAGTTACCATCGGTTACCTCATGTTTCGAAAAGATCTGAAAAGAATAGGGGAGAAACCGACAACAAATGAGCCTGATACTCCTGCTTCACCTGACGAGGAGTAGCAAGTGATCAAGGATATGTTTTATGGATTTTGAAAAGACTGGCCTTGTACTGGAAGGCGGAGGTTTAAGAGGAGTTTATACATCGGGTGCTATCCGCTTTTTAATGGACAAATCTATTTCATTCCCCTATGTGATCGGTGTATCAATGGGTGCGTGCAATGGCGCGAATTATATTTCGAGGCAGCTTGATAGAAACCGTATAGTCAATATAAGCTTTGTTAATGATTCTAGATATTTAAGCTATAAACGGTTATTGTTTAAAGGTGAACTGTTCGGGATGGATTTCATATTCAATACAATCCCTTTTTCTCTTGTACCCTTTGACCAGGATACTTTTTTTAAAAATAAAGCAAAATATTTAATAGGTGTGACAGACCTGAAAACGGGTGCCCCTGTTTATTATGAAAAAGATGAGTTTGAAGATGATTACATGGAGATATTCAGGGCTACCTGCAGCCTGCCTTTTGTGGCAAAGCCTGTACATTATAAAGAAAGAATAATTATGGATGGAGGGCTGGCTGATCCTGTTCCCATAGGAAAAAGCATGGCGGATGGAAATAAAAGGAATGTTCTGGTGCTCACGCGCCCAGGGGGTTATCGCAAAAAGTTTTCACCTCTGCATCTTCTCCTTGCCCGAATAGGATATCCGGGGTTCAAAGGCCTTCACAAAAACCTTGCAAATCGGCACAAAAGATATAACCATGCAATGGATATAATTGATGAACTTGAGAAATCAGGGCAGGCACTTTCTATTCGCCCGGCTGAGGCAATAGTGGCGGGCAGAGTGGAACGGAATAAAGAAAAACTATATGCCGCCTATAATCAGGGCTATGAAGATGCTTCTTCATGTTATGAAAAATTAAAGTCCTTTTTAAATCCCATACTGCGGGGAAACCTGTAATAGTAATAATTTGAATATAGAGTTATTTAATTTGACCCTGCCTTATTAATTTGAGGAAGGTCAGCCACAAAATTTAATTAATCATGGAGGAGGATATGAAGAAAAAGATTCTGTTTGGAAGTATTCTGTTAGTATCTATGGCCATTTTTGTTGGCATATTGTCATGTAAAACAGAGGAACCAATAGATACAGCAAAGCTGTGTGATGAGCGATTGGTTACTGTTTTGAATCCGGCAATTTCGAGCAAGATGACAGAGAGGGTTCCCCTTGCGCCACGAACCGATACTCTGGAAGGAAAAACAATTTACCTTGTTGATATGCAGTGGGGCGGTCCAAAAGCCGGCTACAGCGTATTCGAGGAAATGGAGAATTGGTTTTCCAATAATATGCCTTCGGTCAACGTAGAGATCCGAAGGACAAGCAATGGCTGGATGGGAGATGATGCGGCGCTTCGACAGGAGATAATCGGTAAAAAGCCAGCAGGGGTCCTCATCGGGATCGGCGGTTGACACGGTTGCGTGTCGACCGTGAGTCGATTTGCACGAAGTATTGAAGAAGAAGGTAAAATACCTACCGTAGGTGCTTCAGGTATCAATGTTGTCAAGTTTAAAGATTATGATCTTAAATACTCCAATGGTATGCCTATCCGTTATGTGGCCTTTCCTTTCCCCGTTGCCGGTCAACCCAGGTCGGTACACAAGGAATATGTTGAAGGAAATGATCTTTTGAGCGGTAAGCCCATGATGCAGGCTGTTATAGATGCTCTTACAGCACCTCTTACAGATGAAGAAAAGAAAACGGGAATTCCTCCTGAAGGAACTCCTGAGCCCAGGCTTTTAAAAGCGGATACCGAGGACAATCTAAGGCGATTGTTTAAGGACAGGGAGTGGACTGACTTTAACGCTATCATCCTGCCTACCGAAAAGAGGGTAGCTGAAATGCTTACAGGAACAAGCCGCAAGCCTGATGAAATAGTATGCAGGTCCGGTTCAAAGGAGATGACAGTGGAAAAAGCCGCTGTTTACGCGGTCATGGTAGGCGCTAAAAAGGAATATTTTCCAACTATTCTCGCAATATGTTCCCGGGCAAACATGTTCGGCAACTCTACAAGCTCCGCCGCGAACATGATTGTTGTGAACGGGCCTATCAGGAAAGTACTGGGTATGAACTCAGGCATTGACGCGCTGGGTCCATTTGCCGAAGCTAATACTGTTCTTGGAAGGGTTTTCACAGTTTCAGGTAAAATTATGGGAGACCTTCGTATAGACGAAGGCGCCTATTCAACCCTTGGAAGCAACCTTCAGTATAATAATATATGTTTCGCGGAAAATGAAGAAGCACTGCCCGAGGGATGGGATCCTATCCATGTACAGATGGGTTTCAAGCCAACGGACAGCGTTGTCAGCATAGGTATGGGATGGAGCTATATTTCCAGTGTGGGTGAAGCCCAGATCAACCATCCGCCTCACAATATGTTTGGGGACTACATGCGGTCCCTGGCGGGCATGTCAGCATCTGTCATTATGGACCCGACTGTAGCAGGGCTGCTTAAGGACGCCCATGGTTTTAAGACCAAGGCCGAACTGAGTGAATGGCTGTCCAAATATGTAGAGGTTGCCGCCGAGACATACTGGGGTAATGGTGTGAATACGACTGCCTTTACACCAATGGCGCTCCAGGGTCTTGAACCCTATGCCACATGGTTAAAGGCGGATCCGAAAACGATGATCAAACCATTTGAGGGTCGGTCCGGGAATATCCAGGTCCTGGTTACAGGAGGAGGAATCCAGACTACCTGGTTTGTGACGGACTTCACTGTAGGCAGGGGAATCCTGATTGACGATTGGAAGTAAAGGCAGGTTAAAGCTATTTAGGCTGAAGGCTGTTAGAAGAAGAGGCTATTAGTCTGTTAGACTGAAGACTATTAGTAGTTAGTGGTTGTTATTTCGATGTGCATTATTGTAAGGGCACGATGCATCGTGCCCCTACTTTTGGTGATTGTCCCAGTATAGTTCAACTTTTTTATTTAAAAAATCAGAAAACGGAGAACTGATATGAAATTGAAATTTATTTTAACGCTACTGTTGGGTATAACATTTGTTGCTCCTGTTAACGCTGCGGAAGAACAGATCGAATTGAAAACTATTAAGGATAAAATAAGTTATGTGGCCGGGACTCAATACGGGAACAGTCTCAAAAACCAGGGCATAGAACCGGATTTTGATGCGTTTATACAAGCAGTAAAAGACGGCTTTGAGAATAATGAACCCCGTTTTACACCGGATCAGATGAAGGATATAATCAAACAGTTCCGGTCCAACAAAAAGGAAACCGGTAAAGATAAGATAAGCTATGTGGCCGGTATTCAATATGGTAAAAGTCTAAAGCGCCAGGGTATTGAACCCAACTATGATCTGTTTGTTCAGGCAGTAAAAGATGTTTTTAAAAATAAGGAATCCCTTTTTACACCTGATCAAGCGAGTAAGGTAATAGAGGAGTATCAGGCCGAACGCAAGGAAGAAGAGGCCAAAAAGTTACTGGGTGATAAGGCATGGAAGGTTCAACTGAAAAAACCGGAGATGATGAAATTTGAAAAAGATAAGGATTATTTCTGGGTTCTGGAGACAAACAAGGGAATAATTAAATTGAAATTAATGCCCGGAAGAGCCCCAATGCATGTAACCAGTACAATATTCCTCACAAAGAAAGGGTTCTATGATGGTTTGACCTTTCATCGTGTAATACCCGGTTTTATGGCCCAGGGCGGCTGTCCCCTTGGAACAGGAACAGGCGGCCCAGGTTACCAGTATGACGGTGAATTCAACCGCAAGGATACGCACGATAAGCCCTATTATTTAAGCATGGCCAATTCCGGCCCCGGTACGGACGGCAGTCAGTTCTTTATTACCTTCAAAGCAGCCCGGCACCTGGATGGTAAGCATACTATATTCGGGAGAGTAGTAGAGGGAAAAGAAGTGGTTGATAAACTGGAAGAAGCGGGCAGTTCAAGCGGTGAAACGAAGGAACCTCTCATCATTAACAAAGCAAGAATCGAAGTAACGTAATCGGTAAATGTGGAGTAAATCCTAACTTGTAGAGACAAGGCATGCCTTGTCTCTACAAAAATCCAGTCGGGAACAGCCTTAAATATCAATCTTCACGAGAAGGGGGCCCTCCCATAAGATCCATTAATCTCTGCCATTCCTCCCTGTAGGCGGAAGTTATTTTTTCTATCCTTTCTTGCGGCCAGTCAGGGTCGTATCCCAGTCCCAGGTCTTCATTGACAAGAATAATTGTGAAATCCATTCCCGGCGGTTTTTTACTTATGATAGTGGTGATATTACAGATACGGGCCGGCGAATTGCAGTCCTCACATTTACCTGTTTTTGAGCAGGGTGTAGGAACTCCCATGTTTTTGGCATGATAAGGAGCTATAACATTCTGTACTCTGTCCAGTGCTTCATCAACATCCTTTACAATCTTGTTCCTGCCTACGACCAGTATGGTCTTTGTTGGACCGTAAACCATGCCCGTTACCCTGTTGCCCATACCATCTATATTTACCAGTTTGCCATCAAGAGTAACGGCGTTGGTACTGACCAGAAGGACGTCCTTCCGGGTTTTATTAACCACATAAGGATTAAATCCTTCCTCATCAGGAACAAGGCCTTTATTACCTCTTTCAATAAGCAGTTTTTTCACACCTACCTGATCAACAGACATGCCGCCTGCCATTTCGAGGGCCGCGTCTTCAGGGATGAGCTTAAGAACAATGTCAGCAACGTCTTCAGACTTTTCAACATACTCAACATTAAAATTATTTTTTTTGAGAGAGTTGAAAGTTTTCTCCATATTCGGGTCCATTACACACCTCCTGTTCTAATGTAGTTTTAAAAGAATAGGAGATTAAGTATTTATAGTCAAGAATCCATTGAGCCTGGATAAATAGCCGCTGGATATTTTACTCTCATTAAAGTATAGTAATGACATTAACCATCTTTCCTATACTAAAAGGGTATGAAACATGAAAGCTGATCCATTCTTTCAGCCGCTTTCATTCAAATCACTAAATTTACAGAGCCCTGTTGTGGCGGCGCCTGTCTTCCACTCAATAATATAACAAGGAGTGTATCATGAAAGAGGAGATACAATTTATTCTAAATGGAAAAAAGATAAATATCAGTATTGATGGTGAAAGATTCCTTTTAAATGTCCTTCGAAAAGAATTTGGACTGACCGGAGCCAAGTACGGCTGCGGGGAAGGGCATTGCGGATCATGCACTGTCCTGGTGGACAATAAAGCCGTAAGATCATGCCACACAACCATGGGAGAAGTTAATGGCAGGGAGATCGTAACTATTGAAGGCCTGGCAATGAATAATGACCTTCATCCACTGCAAAAGGCCATAGTAAAAAAGGACGCGACCCAGTGCGGGTTCTGCACTCCGGGGATGATTCTTACGGCCTATAGTCTCCTTAAGGAAAATTCAAGGCCCTCGGAATCAGAGATTATTTACGCCATGGACGATAATCTCTGCCGATGCGGTTCCTATAAACGGATAATAAAAGCCATCCAAGCCGCGGCTGAAGAAATGAGAGGAGGGTAGATCAAATGAAAGATAATAATATTCAAAAACATGGAAATGGATATTTAACGAATCGCCGTGATTTTATTAAGACAACAGGAACCGGTATATTCCTGTTTTTTACTGTCGGAAATATTGATGTTCTTGCACAGAGAAGGGGGTTCGGCAGCAATTACCCAACGGATTTTAATGCTTATCTAAGGATAGGGGAAGATAACCGGGTGACCTGTTTTTCAGGTAAAGTGGAACTGGGGCAGGGTATTATCACTTCGCTGG
>JBHPCX010000055.1:0-24813 GCA_042573485.1 Thermodesulfobacteriota bacterium
ACCAGGGGAGGGGAGTTTTTCGCAAGAAGATTTTCTTAAGTCAACAACATTGGGTGTAAAACCCCACCCTACTGAAAAAAGTGTTGTACAATAAAGTATCTTACCCTGCGCCCTGCGCTCTGCGCCACTTGTACCGCCGTTATTTTCAAATTTTAGTAGAGATTGACACATAATATCTAATTGCCTATATTATTTTCAATTTAAAAGGCCATATAACTGTTGGTAATATGACAGCCCGATTTGGCTGTCTCTTTGATTGGAGCAACATGAAAACAGACATCATTGCCTTGAAAGACTGGGGCCTCCCTATCGCGGATATTTTCCTCTCCGCGGGGCCCTGCAGCGCGGAATCAGAAGAACAGGTTATGGTAACTGCCAGGGCACTGGCCGATACCAATATCAGTTTTATGCGCGCGGGACTGTGGAAACCGAGAACTCATCCGGGTTCCTTTGAGGGAGTCGGGGCCGAAGGATTGAAGTGGCTTCAAAGAGCACGGGAAGAAACGGGACTGGCTGTCGGAACTGAAGTGGCAACCCCGGAACACGTTGAAGCATGTCTTGAGCACAAAATCGATATTGTCTGGGTAGGCGCCCGTACCACACCCAACCCGTTCGCGGTACAGGAACTTGCCGACGCGCTGAAGGGATCAGACATCCCCATTCTTATAAAGAATCCCATAAGTCCTGATATATCGCTCTGGCAGGGTGCTGTTGAGCGCATGCTTAACGCGGGCTTGAAGAAGATCGGTGTAATCCACAGGGGCTTCAGTACTTCCAGGGAAGTCATCTATAGATATTCCCCAAACTGGAAAATACCCATCGAGTTCAAACGCAGATTGCCGGATATTCCCATATTGTGTGACCCGAGCCATATCTGCGGAAATACCGAACTTATCTTTTCTGTTGCCCAGGAAGCCCTGAGCCTTCTCTATGATGGACTGATGATAGAGGTACACATCAATCCAGGGGAAGCTTTAAGTGATGCAAAACAGCAACTCACTCCGGATGAATTTCTTGCACTGATTAACCGCCTTACCATTAAAACGGAACTCACCGACAGTGAACAATTCGATGCCCGCATGAAGGAACTTCGTGTTCATGTGGATGGTCTCGACGAGCATCTCATTAAAATCCTGGGAAAAAGAATGGAGATCGTAAGACAGATAGGCGCACTAAAACGGAAAAATAATATTTCTACACTGCAGCCCCGGCGCTGGCAGGAAATTGTTGCCAGCAGGATAGCCGAGGGTACGGGATATCTTCTTTCCGAGGAATTTATCTTCCAGCTTTTCGAATCTATCCATGAAGAAGCCATTCGGCAGCAGGAATCAGGAAAATAAATGATTTTTCACACATCCGGAGTATTCTTTACCTGTTAAATCAATTAATTCCATTGACTTATAGGGATATTTTACATAAATTTTGAGATTGAAAAAACAAGATATCCAGGACTTAAATGAAATGGATTTTATATGAATTTTCATTACAGGATATGATTTTACAGGCAAGGAGTACTGCTGTTTTAATTTTATTATTTTCATTCAATTCAGCATGTAATCAAAAGAAATACTTCTCAAAAGTGCCAATTTCAAGGCAAAATAAAAAGGCGGGCAGATTATGTTTGAAATGAAATGCGAGGAAAGTCTCCTTCATCCGGATTGGCCGGAAATAAAATGGAATATCTCGGGTCTTTTCAATTACCGACTGCTTATAGGTATCCTGACGAACATGATGAAAAACCAGGGTATTTCTCATGTTCTAGGGTCGTTTCACGGCAGCCCTGACCTAATCTGGAATGGGGGGCGAATAAATGCAAATGTCCGCAATTATGACGATTCCGAAAAGTATTTTAAAACTCTGAACGACCAGGGAATAGGCGTGTTTCTGACGTTCTCTAATGCCATTATGGAAAAAAAACACCTGGATGATCCGGATTCAAATCAATTACTGGATTGTCTTGATGAAAAGTGCGGTTTGAACGGGGTTATAATTGTAAATGACCTAATGTCAGAATATATAAGGAAAAAGAAACCGGGATTAAAGCAGATCTGCTCAATCGTAAAAAGTTTTATTGAAAACCCGAAGGGTGACATTAAGTGGTACAGGGAGATGGAAAATCGCTTTGACAGGGTAGTCATTCACACGGACCATATATTTGACCTTGAGATCTTAGACAAACTGGACAGGGACAAAGCTGAAATTCTCATCACTGAAGAATGCGTTTACAAATGTCCTAACCGCAGCCATCACCAGACACTAAATTCCGTTTATAATATAGCAAGAAATGAAGATGAAGTTAAAGCCGAAGAAACTCTTAAAGAAATAGGAATAATCAGGGATACCAAGTGTGCAGGAGGCCAGGGAATTATCTCTGAAGAGAAGAATCCGGATTTTACACGCTCCTGCTACATGATGCATGATGAAGTTAAAACAATATACGATTTGGGGTTTCGGCAATTCAAAATATCGGGAAGACGAAGGACCGTCTACGGCCTGGCATGGAACGTACTTAACTTTGTTTTTAATCCTGACCTGGCATATATTTTTGAGCGTATCCTCTATACCAGGATCGATCAAAAAGTTCAGGCTGAATTTACTGAAATGGCTAGAAAGAAAGGAGTGCTTCCTCCCCGACAGTAAATGGTTATATTTCAGATCATTTATTCGTAACTGAACAGCTATGAAATAGATATTTAATTTAATTAATATAACACTTAACACAACAAATGTGATTACAGAATAAAAAGGCAGACAAAATATGTTTGATACAAAACGCGGAACTACTTTACTTCACCAGGACTGGCCTGAAGCTAAATGGAATATTTCGGGATTATTTCAAAACCGTCTTTTAATCCGGATCCTAGTAAGCACAATGGAGCATGAAAACATTTCCCATGTTTTAGACTCTATCCAGGGTAGCCCTGATCTGCTATGGAATGGTGGATACCCGAATGCAAATGTTCCTAATCCGCCTGATTCACCGAAATTTTTCAAACAGCTCAATGACCGGGGGATAGGCGCATTTCTTGATTTCTCTAACTCACTTATCGAAGAAAAACATTTATCTGAAGTAAATTCAAACCGTCTTCTTGAAACGCTTGATGAGGAAAGCGGTTTAAATGGTGTTATCGTAGCTAGTGATCTTCTTTCGGATCATATCAGAATGAAGAAACCGGGTTTGAAGCAGATATGTTCAATCATAAAAAATTTTACTGAAAACCCTGATGGGAACATCGAGTGGTACATAAAAATGCAGGAACGTTTCGACCGTGTAGCTATCCATCCTGATCACGTTTTTGACCCGGATCTGCTTGACAAGCTTGACAGAGATAAAGCTGAAATCCTTGTCAATGATGAATGTCTATACAAATGCCCCAATCGTAAACGTCACCAGACATTAAATTCCAGGTACAATATAACCGGGTCAAAGGATATTTTAAATGAGATAGGCAAACTAAGGCAGACATCATGCGCCGGGGGGATCGGAGTCCTTTCCGAAAAGAAAAACCCTGAGCACTTACGCTCCTGTTACATGAAGCAGAAGGAGCTAAAAACTATTTATGACATGGGATTCAGAAACTTCAAAATAGAAGGTAGAAGAATGACTATGAACAGCCTGGGTTGGAATGTAATAAACTTCATCATCAACCCGGCCTTGTCTGCGCCTTATTCAGCCATACTCGCCCACAAAATAGACCAGAATATAAGGCAGGAATTCCAGAAAATGGCCCAGAAGGAAGACGCGCTTTAGGGCATAATAATAAAATTTTGCAAATAACAAGCTTTATTCAGTTTAAGGAAGGTTGTTATGAAGGAAAGTTTTAGTTAAAGGTTTGTTCTGAAAAGGTCTCTTATCGTTCTGTCATGGCGGAATCCATACCTTCCACCCATGGAGAAACTATATACTCAAATACTGTACGCTGCCCCGTCAAAATATTTACCGTGAGAATCATACCCGGGTAAAGCTTGTACTTGTGGTCACCTTTCTCGAAATAATCCTTTTCAGTTGCAATGCGTACCTGGTAGTAGGGGCTGCCCTTTTCACTTATAAGTGTATCAGGACTGATACGAATAACTTCCCCATCCAGTTTACCGAAGCGTCTGGTATCCGTACTAAGCCGAATGACCGCCTTCTGCCCCACATGAATATATCCGATATCCTCTGTGTGTAACTTAGCCTCAATTACCAGCACATCATCACGCGGCACTATATCAAGAAGCGTTCCTCCGGGGCGGACAACCCCTCCCTCAGTAAAAATGTATAGTTTTTTTACCACTCCATCAACCGGAGAGCGCAACACAGTTCTTTTGAGATTATCCTCAAACTTGCGTTTGCGTTCGGTAAGCTCACGTAGTTGCCTGCGGCTGTCATCCAGGCTAGTCTGAACCTCCTCTTCAAAACTGCTGTTAATACTTGTAAGGCGAAGCTCTTCTTCTTTTATAGCCGCCTCTGCACTTGAAAGTATCGCGCCGTTTTCTTCAATAGAACTTTTCAGAGAATTTTGTTCTTTCAGCAGATCCAGATGCTCATATCGATTGGTCAATTCATCTTCTAACAGGTCATTGCTGATTTTAATCTGTTCCTCTAAAAGGACAAGACGCTTTTTTTGATTACGCAAACGGGCTGTGATTTCATTCATTTGCTGGCGGCGCTGATTAATAAGTTCCCGCTGTCGTTTCAAATCATTTTGAAGGCTTTCCCTCCTGGCAATGAAAAGATTATTTACCTGTTGTATAAGGCGGGATTGATTTTCTATAAGATCCTGATCAAATTCAATTTGTTTCTTTCCGGCTGTTTCCGCTTCCAGGCGAGCAATCTCAATACGTAACGCAACGACCCGCAGTTCTATTTCCCTTACATCCGCATCACTGGCAGTAGTCTGCAGCTCCACCAGGTGCTGCCCCTTTTCTACAATCTGTCCTTCTTTAACAAGGATGCTGCGGACAATTCCACCCTCCAGATGTTGAACACTTTTTAATTTGGAAGAGGGTATCACCTCACCTTCGGCAACGCTGACTACATCCAGCTTGCTAAAAAAAGACCAGACAGTAAAGCTAAGGCACAGCACCGCCAGCAGTAAAAAAAATATGTATGTAGATTTTTTGGTTTCACCGGGTGTCACTAAATCATGACCTGATTGACTTCCCAAACTTTCTTCATTATGAGCCGGGCTTTCAGGAGCATCATTAACAGGCTGGATATCGTCTTTTTTCTGTTCGGTCATTGATATGTTCTCCGGGTACCGTTTCTGACCATTGAAGGCTCCGATACTTTTGGGACAGGCTTACTGTTAAGATCCAAGTTGCGCCCCTTACCCTGAAATATATTAGGATTATGTGAACAGACAATCAGCGTTCGACCGCTTCCAAGAAGTTCATTCATAACTTTAAAGACAGTAGCACCCCCTTCAGCGTCCATCCCTTCTGCCGGTTCATCAAAGATGGCAAGCATACCGTTAGAGGTCAAAGCTCGCGCCAGTGCAAGACGTCGCCGGATGCCAAGAGCCAGATTTACTCCGCCATTTATCATCATGGTTTCAAGCCCGTTCGGGCTTTCGTCTAAAAAGCGTTTTAAACCGGCCTTTTGAATAATATTCAGAATTTCAGATTCACCCAGACCAGGATTATTGGTAATGAGATTTTCCCTGATTGTTCCGTCAAAAAATGTGGGTTCCTGGGGCATATAGATAACCTGCCGGCGCCACCATTCAGGTTGGACCTGACGAAGGTCCAGTCCATCAACAAAAATCTGTCCCCGTGTGGGTTCCAGAAGACCCATTATTAATCTTGACATGGTTGTTTTACCGGAGCCGTTTCCCCCGGATACCACGAGTAATGACCCTTTGGGCAACTGTAATGAAGTTGATTCAAACAAAGGCCCGGATGATCCACGGTACATAAATGCAAGGTCTTTTAATTCAAGGCGACCGCTATAATTTTTAAGGGCTGATCCTTTTACTGCTTCTCGCGGGAGTTTTCCAAACCTCTCCAGGACTTCAAGTGATTGCTGAGCCTTGGTGAATGTTCCGCCAAGCTGGGCAAAACGGCTGATCGGGGCAAGAGCACGGCTGGCCAGGATATTCGCGCCTATTAATACTCCAACATTCATTTCACCAGCGACTACATACGTCGCTCCCACAGCAATAACGGCCACAGTCATCAAGGCGCTGGTACTCATGGTTATTGACTGAGAAATCCCCTGCTGAACTAAAACCTTCCGTCGGAGCTCATTGGTAACGGCCTGCTGTTTTCCCCATACCTGTTTTAGAAACCCTGTAGCATTGAAACTGCGAATCGAATCCGCGGCCTGTATTGCCGAGCCTACAAGGGAATTGTTACGGACCGAAGCATTGTTTAAATCCTGTATGGGCCTGCCTATAAAATTATGAGATAGTATAGCAAACAAAAACATCACTATAAGGAAGCATGAAACGATTATGGCTATGGTAAAATTAAGCAGGAACAGGGCGCCTATGAGCATAAAAGCAAAGCAGGCGTCCAGGACAGTCGCAAGATTATCGGGGCTATAGGCGTGCTGAACAGTAGCAAGGCTGTTCATAATTTCGCGCCTCAAACCCGGAGGCAGCTGCTCAATAGAGGCTATCTTGCTGCCGGTAAGAGTCGCAAAAGCTCCGCCCGCCATTAAAGCATCCTGACGCGCACTGAATCCCCTGGCAAGGCTGAGCCTGACCTGACGAAAAGCAAACTCCAGTGCGATGGCAATGAGCACTCCTATAGTAAGCGTAATCAGGGTCGAGTCCACGCCATTAGTACAGTAACGAACCAGCACCTGGATTACAAAAAGAGGTGAGGCAAGTGCCAGCAAGCTGATAAACAACGAGGCAAAAAGAACCATAAAAAATAGAAAGGGCTCGGCCTTGAGACGCCTGAAAAGTTCACGCATTGTTTTTTTATAACTCCATTATCAGTAACTAAATATCATATTCTTCGGACAACACCTTTTATTTCCCGCTTTTTTTATTTTTCGTTTTTTTATCTCCCGGGGATTTAGGTTTGTTTCTTAATTCCTTTGCCTCCTCTGACTGGGCTTCTCCGAGAGCGTCCCAGAGCGGGTCAATATGTTTTTCATAGTTTCTCCAGCGTGCAACCGAACTGGTGTATACAGGTTGACGAACCTGCCAATTGCTGGCTGTTTTTACAGATCTGTCTGTCTTGTGGAATTTAAGGCAGGCATCATCCCATTCCATTTCTATAAAATCCAGAATCTTCCTTGTCATACCCTCATGGTCAGCTACCATATCCTCATAACGTACATCCAGTACAGGCATAGGCAATACTTTGTGCCAGTGCTGCATGATACGATAATAGTCACGATAGTAATTTCCAAGGAAAGAGAGATCACGGGAAAAAGGCATCACCATGGCAAAGTGCTGAAAGTAGCAGGACAGGCTGGTATCCAGCGGTTCCCTGTGGCAATGAATGATCTTGGCATTGGGCAGAATAGTAGCAATGAGACCAAGGTTAATGAAGTTACCGGGCATCTTGTCAGTGACTCTTTCCGCTTTTCCGCCAACAAGCCTGAGATAAGATAAGTATTCTTCGCCAAGCTGACAGGAACTTATGGCATCGATTAGTGTGGCGCATTCCGGATAGCCGGCAAGTTTGCCTTGTTTTTCAGGGAGTAAAGCGGCGATTTGACCTATATTATTGAGCTCCCCGGCTCCGAATATTTTGGAATGGCTTGCAAGGGTCTGCTCCACAAGGGTAGTACCTGAACGGGGCATTCCTAGAATAAACACTGGTAAGGTGGACTCGCTGCCAAATCCTTTACGTCCCAGGAAAAACTCCTGGCTAAATGCTGCCATCATTCGATCAATGGCAAGGCTGTGGAGTTTCGGATCAAAGGGTTTGTCCCGTGTATCCAGCTCATTTCCCTTTTGAAAGTGATAAAATGCCTTATCATAATCACCCAGGTCATCATAGACCTTGCCAAGAGAAAAATGCATGCTGCAGTGCTGTTCAATTGCGAGACGTTCATCGGTGGCCATCGACTCCATTCGCTTCAGATCTTCGGGGTCAGAACCAACCCGTGCCCGTGAAAGATTATAATAGGCAGAGACATGATCCGGATCCAGTTCCAGGGCCTTTTCAAAATGAACGATTGCCTCATCGATCTTCCCCATATTCTTCAGGATATTCCCTATATTATTCATTATCCCCACATGTTTGGGCATCATTTCAAGAAGGCTTTCGTAAATCGCAAGAGCGTCTTCCGATTCACCTGCCATCTCCAGGGCGCTTGCAAGACTTAACTTTGCTTCAATATACCCCGGACGTAATGCAACAGCTTTGCGCAGCAGCGGGATAGCTTCTTTAAGGCGATCCTGGTCCATTAATGTAAGGCCGAGGTAATGATAAGCTGGTGCAAAACTTGGATTTATCGCAAGGGCCAGGCGAAACCGCGATATTGCTTCCTTGTGCTTGCCCTGATCCCGGAGCGTATTTGCAAGACCGAGGTGCCCCTTGAGAAACTCCGGCATAATGGAAATGGATTCTTCAAAGGCTTCCGTAGCCTTATCAAACTGCCTGTCTCTGCGATAGGCTTCACCAAGATTACCGTAGTAAAGCGGGTTGGTCTTATCAATCTGGACAGACTTGGAAAGCTGTTCTATTGCTCCCTTGAAGTCCATCTTCTTGTATTTAATGAGCCCCATGGCGTGGAGTACCTGGGGTTCAAGAGGATATTTTTCGAGCAGCGGCGCGCATTTTTTATCGGCTTCATTGATTTGTCCAGTATTAAGCTGGTGCATAACAGTGGCTAATTCAAATTCAATATTTTGCATTTTGTTTATACCTCGCTTTTATAATCAATGTTGACAATATTTTAGTATACAGAATCGTTACTTATTTTTCAAATTCTTTTGCTCTTTATATGACACGTCAAAATTTGTCAGGATCACCCACAAAATAAGGGGCGGGAGAGCAACTCCCAGCCCCTTAAATGCAATAAAAGGTACTTATAAAATCATCCTGTTATATTTTAAGCCACTGTAAACCCTGTTATATCACCGGAAGTCATCCCCACATCCGCGTCAAATACAGCAACTGTAACTGCCCCACCTGTACCTGTACCATCAGCATCATAGTAGAGTTCTGCAGTAAAGGTGGATATCGGGTTGTAAATCCAGTAATTATCTGCTCCAGCCGCCGCTGTTCCAACTGTAAAGGCACCGGCATTCAGTGATCCGCATCCGGTAGAAGTTGGATTTGTGTTAAAGCCGTTAAACCCGCTTGTACCGGTCATCTTGAAAGCAAGTGAGAAATTATGACTGGATGTAAGCCCCCCGATTGTATCAATAAAGTTTACCGCAGTTATTCCCGAGCCCGATACAACATCGCTTAAGCCCGCATATTTAAAAATATAAAAAGCATCGGATGTGCTGGCAGTAATACTTATTGTATCATTGCCCGAACCACCCACTACAGTTATTTCATTATCACTGGCGGAAGACACACTGAAGCCTATATTAATGATGTCGTTTCCGGCACCACCGTTCATCACAATGTTATTGCCAGAGGCATAACTCGCGGATATATCGAGGGAGAGGGTATCAGTTCCTGTGCCGCCGATCATGGTTATATTGTTACTATAAATCGTAGCATTGGCAATTGAGGCGGAGCTGGCATAGGCATTCAAATTCACAGTGAGATTATCACCTCCGGCACCGCCGTCCATGGTTATACTGTTACTATAGATAGAAGCATTAGCGCTAAAAGCGAAACTGGCATAGGCGTTCAAATTCACAGTGAGATTATCTCCTCCGGCATCACCATTCATGGTTATATTGTTACCATTAATGTTGGCAGTGACGCTCGAACTGGAACTGGCCGAGGCGGTTAAATTTAAAGTTAGTGTATCTGTCGCTGTTCCGCCGTTAAAGTTGACCGTGTTACTCACTATATCAGTGCCGGATAATGTCAAACCGACACCGGACATAACATCCGCAGCCAGATAGAAAGTGGCTCCGGTCGTAATACCGGCACCCAGAGAGAAAGTATGGTTTGCGAGATAGTCATCCACAATTTTAAATGTATTTGACTGCATTACATCAGCCGAAACGTCTAAATCAAAAACATCAGACCCGGTCCCGCCGCTCATGGTTATTGCATTGTTACCAACATAACTTCCTGATATTCCTAAGGACAATGTGTCAGTCCCGTTACCTCCATACATGGCTATATTGTTTGAAACGATGGAGGCCGTGATACTTGTGGATGTGGATGTGGATAATGCTGTTGCATTAGCGTTTGCCGTAGCAAATACACTCATTTGAATTGTTAACGTGTCATTCCCGGCACCGCCGTCCATGGTAACAGTGTTGTTTGAGATGTAAGCATATGCATAGGCATAAGCAGTTGCTGTTAAATACGCAGATGCTTTAGCAGTCGCCGAAGCCGAAGCTTTTATAGTAAGAGAAAGTTCATCATTAGGAGTCAAAGCTACTGTAGCCTCATCACCGCCGTATAAGTAGATTTCGTTGGAGTGTACTTGTGCATAGGCAGAATAAGCGCTAGCATAGGCGTATGTTGATCCTGTCGCCGTTGCATGTTCCACTGCTTTAGCCGTTAACGTCGCTGAGAGAGCATCATCACCGGTCTTACCATACATAGTAATAGTGTTAGAACTCAAATAGGCTAAACCATAGTAGGCGTAAGCGGTTGCAGTACCAGATTCTGCCGATGCTAATGCATATATCCCTACATCAGCTATAAGGTCCACTGTCAGTGTATCATTTCCGGCACCACCGTCCATGGAAATCACATTGTTAGTGTTGTAAGCAGTAGCAGAGCAGGTGGAATAGGAAGAGGCGTAAGCATACGATTTTGCGATAGCTTTTGCAGTTATTTTCGCGGTTGCCATCAACTCTGCATCAAGGTAGTCATTGCCGTCGTCACCAGTTATAATAATAGCGTTGCTATACAAATCCGCATAGGCAGATTCGAAGAATGCATAAGCTGTCCCTGACGTTCCTGTTGCCGATGCGTATGCATACAGTGATGCGTTTGCGAGGAGTGTAACCGATATCGGGTCACTTGTTGTCCCATCATTCCCTTCGCCACCGAAGATTTTGATAACATTATCATAATTTGAAGCAGTTGCAAGGTAAGCAGATGCACTTGCGTATGTTGATCCTATTGCTGTTGCCTTTGCCTGCGCAGATGCCGCCAGCATGGCAGATATATCATCGATGCCACCGCCGCCTTCCATGGTAATGGTATTATAGCTGTTGTAAGCGTAGGCATAGTAGGCATAAGCAGTAGCTTTGTCCGCAATGGCTGCCCCCCCTTCCTCTGTACCTAGGACCTTGGCATATAATGATGCATCGGCAGTAAGATTAACTGTAAGGGTGTCATCGCCTGCGTCTATTGTTCCTCCGTACATATAGATTTCGTTACTATAATTACTAGCTGTGGCAGTATAAGCGCCTGCATAAACAGATTCCGTTCCGTAAGCAGTTGCCGATCCCTTTGCTGTTGCCGCCAGCTGGGCCGTGAGGAAATCACCATCGTCCGCGCCGGTCATGGTTATGTCGTTGTAACTCACATAGGCGTATGCATAGTAGGCGCTAGCTGAGGCTGACCCGGCTATAGCCTCAGCCGAAGCATATACACCTGCATCAGCCTTTAGACTAACGGTCATGGTATCAGTTCCGATACCACCATCCATGGAAATATCGTTCTCGCTGTTATAAGCATATGCGGAAGAATAAGCATAGGCGTATGCATACGATTTCGCAACAGCTGTAGCGTCCAAATTTGCCGATGCCGCCAGATCAGCAACCATGTGGTCATTACCGTCATTACCAGTCATAGTAATAGTATTGCTATACAAGTCGGCATAGGCATAATAGTACGCGTAGGCAGAAGCTACCCCTGACATTCCTGTTGCCTTTGCATATGCATACAGTGATGCGTTTGCGAGGAGTGTAACCGATATCGGGTCACTTGTTGTCCCATCATTCCCTTCGCCACCGAAGATTTTGATAACATTATCATAATTTGAAGCAGTTGCAAGGTAAGCAGATGCACTTGCGTATGTTGATCCTATTGCTGTTGCCTTTGCCTGCGCAGATGCCGCCAGCATGGCAGATATATCATCGATGCCACCGCCGCCTTCCATGGTAATGGTATTATAGCTGTTGTAAGCGTAGGCATAGTAGGCGTATGCGTATGCAGTCGATTCGGTTGCTGTTGCTTTTGCATATACTAAAGCATTTGCCACGAGATCAACAGTAAGGGTATCATTACCTGTGTCTGGTGTGCCACTAGTTGTACCGCCGTACATATGTATGGTGTTTTCAGTGTTGTATGCGATAGCATAAGATGCGGATGCTGTAGCTGATGATCCATAGGCTGTTGCCTTTGCCTCTGCAGTTGCAGTAAGTTTTGCATAAAGAAAGTCGTTCCCTGAACCGCCGGTCATGGTAATGTTGTTAGAGTATAGGTCTGCATATGCATAGTAGGCATATGCATTGGCCGTAGCAGTTGATATCGATGCTGACGTTGCATTTGCATTTGCATATGCATAGGCGTCAGCCAGAAGCGTAACCGTCATCGGGTCACTTGCTGTGCCATCGTTGCCGCCACCACCGTACATGTATACATAATTGTTAATATTGTATGCTGTGGCTTCATAAGCTGAAGCATAGGCGTATGTTGTTCCATCCGCAGTTGCCTTTACATTTGCAGTCGCCGCAAGCATGGCTGATATATCATCAATACCGGCTCCGCCGGTAAGGCTAATTGTATTATAGCTGTTATAAGCATAGGCATAGTAGGCATAGGCGTAGGCTGTTCCGGAAGCTGCTGATACATCCACAATTAGTGATGCATTTGCAGTAAGACTTACAGTAAGATCGTCACCCACTGTGTCTGTCGTGTCCACACTCATGTAGATATCATTGTTAGTGACATAAGCAGAACAAGAGTATGAGTAAGCTCCAGTTGCAGAAGCATATGTTCCACCATTGGCGATTAATTCCTCATGAGCCGATGCCTTCAGAATAGCCGTAAGGGTATCTTCGCCAGCCCCGCCATCCATAGTAATAGTATTGCTGGTGTTATAAGCAAAGACATAATAATAAACACCTGCATATGCTGATAATGAACTCGCCGAAGCTTTTATGATGGCCGTGGCGTCAGCAAGGAGACTCACGGATAGTTTGTCGTCACCAGTGCCACCGTACATTTCAACATTATTATAATAATTAGTAACTTCCAGAGAACAGCATGTATTGCCCCATGCATCGGCTGATGTTCCTGTGGCTGTTACAAATTCTTTTCCCCAGGCTAACATCTGAACATCGAGAGTGTTTTGGCTGCCGTCACCTGCATCCATGTAAATGGAATTATAGGAAACGTTGGCCACTGCACCGTCTTCCTGCTCGGCATAGGCATAACCCGATGCGGCCGATGCAAAAATGTTAGCTTCAGCGTCTGCTGTCAGGTTAACCGTTAAAGTATCGTTCCCCGTACCCCCGGTCATATTAATATAATTGTCGTAGACAGTAGCCTCAACACTGGAATTCCAGGCAGAGGCATATGTAGCGCCAAAAGCGGATGCTGTTGCCCTGGCCGTTGCTTTTAGTGTGGCTGTTAGATCATTAACGCCGTCCCCGCCTTCCATGGTAATTGAGTTGTAACTGTTGTAGGCGTAGACATAGTAAGCGTATGCGTATGCAGCCGATGCGGTTGCAGTTGCATATAGAACAGCGTCTGCCAAAAGACTAACAGTCATGGGATCGCTGGCTGTACCTTCATTACCAGCGCCGCCGTCGATGGCGATAACGTTGTAATTATTGGAGGCTGAGGCAGTATAACCAGATGCTAAGGCGTATGTTGACCCAACAGCCGTCGCTTTTGCCTGTGCTGATGCCTTTAGAAGAGCTGAGATTTCATCATTGCCGGCGCCGCCGTCTATTGTAATATTATTATATGTCACGTATGCATATGCATAATAAGCATAAGCCTCGGCTGATCCGGATGGAGCCGCTGCGTTTGCATAGAGCATGGCGTCTGCTGTAAGGTTCAGGGTTAGTATATCATCACCCGAGTCTGTTGTACCGCCGTACATATATATGTTGTTATAATAATTGTAGGCTGTGGCATAGGATGCGTATGCTGTAGCGGAGTATGACGCTGATGCTATGGCTGTTGCCTTTGCATTTCCAAGCAGAAGAGCCGATAGTGTATCGTTAGCGCCACCGCCTGTCATGGTTATTGTGTTGCCGTATAATTCCGCATATCCCCAGTAGGCATATGCGTATGCAGAAGCTGTCCCTGTTGTGCCCAGTGCCTGTGCCGAGGCGTATGCACGACCATCAGCTATGAGATTCACCGATAGAGTGTCAATGCCTGTGCCGCCATTCATTGCAATATAATTGTAATCATTGTACGCGACCGCGCTTTCTGCATAAGCGTAGGCGTATGATGATCCGACTGCTATTCCGAAATTATCTGCCGATACCGCCAAATTGACTGATAAATCATTATTACCTGTGTCACCGGTCATGGTAATTCTGTTATAGCTGTTATAGCCCCCGGCATAATAAGAAGCATAAGCATAAGCAGATCCTGAAGGCGCGGATGCCGACATATATATGGACACATCAGCGGTTAGATCCAATGTGAGAGTGTCATCACCTGAGCCCCCGTTCATACCAATAACATTGTAATTATTGTATGCAGTTGCCGTAAGATAGTTATACGCGGAAGCGTATGTTGTTCCAAGAGCGGTTGCCTGAGCACGTGCTGTTCCGGCAATACGGGCGGAAAGAAAGTCATTGCCGCTGTTTCCGGTCATGGAAATAAAATTACTGCTTAAATTTGCGATTGCATGCTCGGAGACGTATGCGGTTGCAGCTCCTGCTGCTGCAGCGGCATATGCATAAACCAGGGCATTCGCCAGTATTCTAACAGACATGGGATCATCGTTTGTACCATCATCGCCTGTACCGCCGAACATATTGATATTGTTAAAATTGTTGGACGCTGTGGCAGAGTGAGCGGATGCATAGGCGTATGACTGCCCGAGTGCAACAGCAGAATTTGTTGCTGATGCAGCCAGTTGAATTGAAAGCAGGTCGTTTCCCGCGCCGCCGTCCAGGGTAATGGCTGCAGGTGTGGCGCTGTTACCACCCATAATGGCCATGGCTGTAGCAGCGTTGGTACTGGTTACAGTAATAGGGGTAGGAGTACCTGTAGTATAAGTATATGAAGTTTTGGCATTAGCAATGGCCGCCCCTGATGTTGCAGTTGCTTTTACCTTTACCAGTGCGGCTGCCGAGAGATCTAAAGACAGGGTATCACTACCGGTTTCTCCGGCCATATTAATGTTGTTCAAAATATTTGAAGCAGAGGCATCGGACGGAGTTGCTGTTGCATTTGCCCCTGAAACAGTTGCCGATGATGCAGCCGTTGCCGCGAGGTTGACCGTGAGGAGGTCGTCCCCGGCACCACCGTTCATATTAACCGTGTTAGTCTTGATTGCAACAGGATCAATGTCCAGTGAAAGGGTGTCGTTCCCCACGTCACCGGTTATGTTGATAGTGTTATTTGAAACATCATTGGAGGCGGAAATCTTGGCAGCCACACTATCGCTTCCATAACCGCCGTCTATGTTAATTGTATTGGTCTTGACATTATACCCTGTAACATTCAGGCTGATATTATCACCCTCATTGTCACCATAGTTGGGACCACCGTTGACGCTTATCGCGTTACTTGAAACACTGCTGACTGCATTGAGTCCAACAGAAAGTGTGTCCTGCCATCCAAGCCCGTCAACACCGATATCGAGGCCGCTTATATTTGATGGATCAGTAAGATCCACGGAAAGGGTATCTGAACCCCCGTCCCCGGTCAGAGAAATATTGCTGGTTGTAGCGCTTGTAATTGACTGGACAACGCCCGCCACCACGTCATCATCCTGTATGGTGCAGTCGATCGTGTCAATTACGGTTCCGTCAGAGTCCTTGGTAAGGGTTACGGTAAAACCGTCTGTATATTCACTCCATTCGTCACCCTGCACTTCCACCGTAACGACCTTTTCGGTTTCACCGGCGGCAAAAACAACCTGGCCGCTGGGTAAAGGACCGCCAGCGGGCCATCCATTAAAATCATATTCGTCTGCCGCGTGGTTGCCGCTACCGGTTACTTCCCAGTTTACAGTGTCTTCACCATCCGGATGGGCTATAAGGAAGTTAAAGCTGGTGGTGCCGCTGTCTCCTTCATAAATCTCCTCGGACCTGATGATCTCGTCAGCTGTTGCCGTAACAATCGCCGCGTCGTTGGTCGGATTGGAAAGGGTTACTGTAAAGCCTTCATCGTTTTCCACCGTGGTATCACCGGATACCTGAACGGTTATGGTCTTCTGGGTTTCTCCGGGAGCGAATGTCACCGTACCGCTCGGGAGAGTACCGCCGAAATCATCAGCATCAGCCGGGTCGGTACCGCTTCCAGTAACCGCCCAATCAACACTGTGGGAAAAACTCGTCTCACCGGTAAGTGTTACAACAAATGTATATTCTACAGTCCCGCTATCTCCTTCCGAGACAGGGGCGCTGTCCGCCATGATGTCCAGGGTGGGAACTGGATCTTCATTTGCAATTGTACCTGTTGCCGTTTCCGTGACGATCTGGGCAGAGTTACTGGGGTTTGAAAGTGTTACAGTAAAGCCTTCGTCATGTTCATAAATAACTTCACCGGTGACATTAACAGTAATAGTCTTTGTGGCTTCACCCGGCAAAAATTCTATTGTTCCGCCCGGCAGGGTACCGCCAAAATCAGCCGCATCAGCCGCATCACCGCCGCTTCCTGTTACTGCCCAGTCAACACTGTGGGTAAAGCTCGTTTCCCCTGTAAGCGTCACTGTAAATGTATAAGCCGTGGTTCCGCTGTCACCCTCCATGACCGAGGCACTGTCCGCTGAAATATCAAGGGTGGGGGGATCATCATCATTTGTGACAGTGCTGCCAGCCGAATCAGTTATAATCTTCGCGCCATCACTTGGATTGGAAAGGGTTACAGTAAAGCCTTCGTCAGGTTCATATACAGCTTCACCAGTCACATCCACTGTAATGGTTTTTTCTGTCTCACCTGCGGCGAAGGTTACGGTGCCTCCGGGAAGCGCACCTCCGAAATCAGCCGCGACGGCTGGATTATCACCGCTTCCGGTTACTGACCAGTCAACAGTATGCTCAACAGTAGTATCTCCATCCCGGGTTACGGTGAAGGTGAAGGCTGTTGTCCCGCTGTCTCCTTCAGCTAAATTTGCATCAACAGCAGCAATTGACAGCTCCGCGTCCTCGTTGACTATTGTCGCCGCTGCCGTATTGGTGTTTATTACCGCACCGGAAGAGGCATTTGAAAGGGTAACCGTAAAACCTTCGTTATATTCAGCATCAGTATCACCCGACACCTCGACCGTAATGGTTTTTTCGGTTTCACCGGCCGCGAAAGTTACTGTACCGCCAGGGAGTGTTCCCCCAAAATCATCAGCATTACCCGGGTTGTCACCGCTGCCTGTAACAGACCAGTCGACACTGTGGGAAAAGCTCGTTTCCCCGGTAAGAGTTACGTTAAATGTATAGGCTGTGGTTCCGCTGTCTCCTTCAGGAGCAGAGGTGGTAACCACTGCAATGTCCAGTGATGGAGGATCATCATCATTTGTGATCTCACTGATGGCCGAATCAGTGTCAATCTGTGCAACGCCGCTGGGATTTGATAGGTTTACCTCAAACCTTTCATCTGTTTCAAATACAACATCGCCGACAGCTTCAACCGTAATGGTCTGTTCGGTTTCTCCCCCGAAAAAGATAACCTCTCCGCCTGGGAATGTGCCGCCAAAATCATCAGCATCAGCCGGATCATCACCGCTGCCGGCTACCTCCCAGTCGATACTTACGAGGCTGCCCGTATCTCCGGATCGTGATACAGTAAAGGTATAAATTGCCGTACCATCATCTCCTTCCAGGACAGAAGCGCTGTCAGCCATGATGGAGATTCGCGGGCCCATAACAAAGTCATCAGGGTCGGTATCCTGCGGTCCTTCAGGGGGAATGTCATCTTCAGGAGTAATATCAACACTGAGGAGTCCGCCAGTACCATAGAGGCTGTCGACACCGGTAAAACCATCATCACCGAAAGTACCGTCGTCATCTGTGGAACCATCGTTACCGGGAAGAACGTCATCGCCTGGAAGTCCATCATCACCAAAGAGACCTCCGGGACCGAATATATCATACTCCTCACCGGAATCACCGGGCGCACCACCTTCTTCAGACTCCGGTATAGCCAGGTCAAAACTGGCAAGCTCTTCTCCCACTTTTTTAAGGATGGATTCGAATGCCTCGGTTCCTGATAAGCCGCTATCAATAGCAGAATGGAATTCGGCTAACGCCAGTTTCGCGATCGCCTCTGCCTGCCCGGTTGTCAGCCCGTAACCGGCGGATTGGGACAGCAGTTCCTGGATAGCTGAATCCAGTGCGTCCGCGATGGGAGTTCCATCATTTAGGGCATCTTCAAAAAAATCCCTGGTATTGCTAATTAACTGATTTAGCAAGGTTTCATCGGCCATGTTATCTTCCCTCTCGATAAAATGGTTTTAGATTATATTTTTTTAGCATTTAACCATGTAGTCAAGTAAAGAATCAATACGTACAAAGTATGATTTTCCTTTTTTAAAGACCAGTAAAAAGTATTAGAATAAAATAGTAAAATAGTGCTAAATTTTAAATGTAATGCATCAAGCTCCTTCGGTCTGTAAAGACATCATCTACCTACCCGCCAATAACGCCTATATCAAGCTTACCCATTGCCTTGAGCAGAGTGAAGACAGAGATTGCAATATCGGCTTCAGCAGCCGCTGCATCGCTCTGGGCATTAATAAGCGCTGTTTCACCTGACAGCACATCCAGCAGGGAACGCCTTCCCATTTGCTGCTCCTTGCGTGCCGATTCAAGAAACTCGGCCACGATATCCGCCTGGTCCCGAAGAAGACCAGCGTTCTGCCGGGCTGTTTCCAGGTTACTCCAGGCATTGAAGGCATCTTCAGTAATCAGGTCCATGTTATATTCATATTTTTCAGATGCTGCCACATTATCCTGCTGGGCGGCCTTAACCGCATTAACAGATGTGAAACCAAGGTTAAAGGGGAATGTAAGTTCAACCTTGGCAACCTTTTCATCTCTATTGCCTATGATGCTCTCCACATCCTCCTTGCTTTTGTATTCAAGAACCGCGTTCAGGGTTGGGTAATAACCTTTCCCCCTCTCTCCTCTAATCCTCTCCCTGGTAATCTGCACATTAATTAGAGAGTCCCGCAGACTTGGGTTGGATTCCAGGGCAGTCTGTCTTGCCTCATCCAGTGTAGCGGGCAGCAGACCAAAAGGTACTGCCCCCATATCCAGATCGGATATATCATTAGCAGGCCGGTTGAATACTGCGACTACCCGGTTTTTAGCCCGGGTGACCGCCCCTTCTGCCCTTGCCTTGCGGGCCTGGGCACCCAGGAGCTGTGTTTTTGCCTGAAGAACATCCGTCGAGTACCCCAGGCCTTTTTCCACACGTGTATTTTCCATCTCGGTCTGGCGTTTGATATTCGCCTCCGACTGTTTTGCGTATTTAAGCACTTCTTCCGCCCGTTTAAGACCCAGATAGGCGGTAACCCCTTCAAGGATTACCTCCTGCATGGCTGACTCCAATTGCGCCTGAGATGCTTCATGCCGGAGCCGCGCTTCATCTATCTCGGAACCGCTTTCCCCGAAGTCCCAGAGGAGCTGGGAGATCTGCACATCCAGTTCCTTTGCTGTAAGCCTGGTTTTCAGGGCATTAGCGCTCTCGCGATTCTCTCTGCCCGCCCAGGCTGTTAAATTTGCCTGGGGAAACCACTTTTTCATGGAAACGCGAATACGCTCATTGGCTGCAGCCAGATCGGCTCTTGCCGCCTGAACCCGATTATGCTCCTGAATAAGTGTGGTTACAGCCTCATTCAATGTCTCTGCGTAGGCGGAGGTAAAAGTCACCATGGTGATACATCCTGCAAATAACGCAATCGCCCAAATCCTTTTCATGATCTCTCTCCTTTTATTATTTTTTTTGCCTCATTGTTTTTATGAGGATATATGATATATGAAACAATTCAAAATCGGTATCAACTTAATGAAATGACACAATACTTATAAATTAGGAAACAGCAGAATAAATTGAACTTTGCCAGCATCTAATTTATGGATCCGTGGACATACTACAAAACATGAAGACATAACTCACTGACAATTATTAAACAGCTCAAAGCCTGATATAAATTTTCTTAGTCTTCATGAGATATGTGTTGTTTTTTATTAGATACGTTTTGATTGTACGAATGGAGCCAGATCTTTAACTGCTCGAAATAACTGAAGTATTCAACCCTATACTTCAATTGTTTTAATTAAAGATTAAGCTTTTATCTCCCGAAACAAATTGATAATATAGTACATATTTTTCCATGTCAATAGAATCATTTAAAAAAATAAAAAAGGTTGATTTAATGTTTTTTCTGCCAAAAAACATCATTAAGCAGGAGGTTTTTCTTGAATAATAGTCGATCCGTTCAATTCATTATTATTTCTTTTTTGATAATTTTTGCTCTTTCCACAGATAATTCTCATGGCAAGGAGATATGGATAGACCCGTCATTTAAAAAATCCGTCAACATGAAATCATATGTGAAGATATGGTTTGATGCGCAGGTCCTGGAACAGGGCGATTCCTTTGAACGTATGAAAAAACAGTATTCAGGTGAAAAAAGATCGCGACTTAGGAAGAAAATGATAACGGCCCTTAAGGCGACAAGCGACAGGTCCTTCGAGAGGGCAAAACCTGCCATTTATAAACTGGTTTCAACCGGAAAAATTAAAGAAATCACCAGGCACTGGATCATTAACGGCTTTACCTGCAGGCTCATGGTTAATAATCCGGACATATTCAAGAATATTCCGGGTATATATAAAGTCTTCCGTGTGCCTGTTATAAGGCAAAATCAGAAAATACGGGAACTTGGCCCCCGTTTTATACCGGATACACAACAACACGTGGAAATGGACTTTAAAAATTTCATGTGCCTGTGGAATATGAAAAAACTGCATGTAGATAAGGTCTGGAAAGAGTTCGGCATAACAGGGGAAGGGGTTTTAAGCATCATCCATGATTTCGGTTTTAAGCTGGATGTTCCTGTTACCAACCGGAACTTATACCGGAACATGAATGAGGTTCCCGGCAACAGGAAAGACGATGATAATAACGGGTATGTGGATGACTATCATGGTTTCAATTTTATTGAAAATTCTTCAAGGGTAAATATACCTGAAATAAGAAACAGGGAAATAATACACGGTAATTTGTGCGCGGGTCTTATTGCCGGTTCATTTCTCATTAATTCCAACATCTTATTCGGCGCGGCACCCGGTTCGAAATGGGCCCCTGTGATTGCCGATCCGGTCCATATCGAGCAGTCTGTTCAATGGGCTGTTGAGCAGGATGCGGATATCTACAGTATGAGCTTTTCCATACCGAAACTTGGTGAATACCGGTCTCATCTTCGAAAGATAATGGAAAGTGGGACTTTATGCGGGATATACTTCGTATCGGGAGCCGGCAATTTCGCGAATGAGAGTAAACCTGACTACGCGCCTGTCCCTGATCAGATGCGCTTCCCCGAGGATATTCCTGAAGCCGTCTTTGGAGTTGCAGGCCTGGATCGCAACATGGTCCGACCTCCGTTTTCAAGTCAGGGCCCTGTCAGATGGGAAACACAGGAATACAGGGAGGGGCTGGTAAAAAAGCCCGATTTTGTGACATTTAACGCGAATATCGAATTATTTGACACTGATGGAAACCGGGGGGAAGGGCGGGTAAACGGCAACTCATTTGCCGGACCCCACCTTGCAGGTGTGCTGGCCCTGATGCTCTCAGCAGATAAAGACCTGCTCCCCTGGGAGGCCAAAAAGATACTGATCGACACATCGAAAGATGTTCATAAAAAGGGATTTGATTTTCAGACAGGTTACGGCCTGGTGGACGCGTATGAGGCAGTTAGAGAGGTACTGCGCAGCAAACATCTTAAAACTAAACCCTGATTTCCGTACCCTTATATATGGTTGCCTTTACTATCCATGATGCGGTGCGGTATAAAACTTTTTTAATAATAAATGAAATGCAGGAAATACAGCCATCAATGTCAATTCTATTTTGGGGCAGAACGATAATCCAGCAGGAAGAAGCTTTTGTAATTTTCCCTGATAATTCTAATTTGTATTTTATAATATTCTGGGCACAAGCAAGATGCCAGATTCAAGGCAACAAGGGAGTGACGACTGAGGCGTACATTCAGTACGCTACAAGGAGAAACGACCGCAGGCAACACAGCAGATGGTATTTTGCTGGTGTCCAGAACATTCTTGACATACAAAAGCACCCTCCATATACTCAATCCCTGAAAAATCAATTCCTTAAGGCTTAATATTTATTACTAACCTGGTAAAGAAAGGGCCCAACAATGTCACATCCTGACAAAACTATTTCCGATGATATGAGTCTTCCTGAAATTACAATAAAAGCCGTAATACTCGGTATAATCCTCTCGGTTGTTCTGGCGGCAGCTAACGCCTACCTGGGTTTGTTTGCCGGCATGACGGTTTCGGCTTCAATACCGGCGGCAGTTCTTTCAATGGGAATACTGCGACTCTTTAAAAACTCAAATATTCTTGAGAATAACATTGTCCAGACGGCAGCTTCGGCCGGTGAATCGCTGGCAGCCGGCGTAATCTTTACCCTGCCGGCTCTTATTGTCATGAGGTACTGGACCACCTTTAATTACTGGGAAACCACGCTTATAGCCTGCCTGGGCGGTGTTATCGGTGTATTGTTTACCGTACCGTTACGCCGAGCCCTTATAGTGGAAGAAAAACTTCAGTTTCCAGAAGGCATCGCCACAGCGGAAGTTCTGCGTTCGGGTGACAAAGGAGGAAGCAGTGTAAAATATATTGCCCAGGCCGGAATCATCGGCGCCCTTTTCAAATTCGGGGAAACCGGGTTGCGGTTGTGGACAGGTGCTGTGGAGACTGCCGGCCGCATGGGCGGCTCTATCGCCTATTTTGGTTCAAACCTTTCGCCCGCGCTGATTTCCGTGGGTTATATTGTGGGATTAAATATTGCTGTTCTCGTATTTATAGGCGGCGCCATGAACTGGTTAGTGGCCATACCCATTTATGCCGCAATTAATACCTGGCCGGTAGTAAACGGCGACCCGATAGCAGCGGTGGATTGGGCCGGTCAGATCTGGTCAACACAGACAAGGTTCCTGGGTGTGGGCTCCATGGTTATCGGCGGATTATGGGCGTTAATTAACCTCCAGTCTTCAATTATCAAGGGTATCAAATCCAGTATAAAAACCTACAGCCCCGGCGCTGCCTCCTCTATAACCGATGTGCCCAGGACAGAGAGGGACACTCCCATCAAGTGGGTTGCTATCGCGCTTATTATTTCACTGCTGCCAATTTGCGCCCTTTACGTTTACATCATCCAGGATACAGTACCTTCCATTTTTATGTCGGTAATCATGCTTGTTGCCGGCTTTCTTTTCTCCGCGGTAGCAGCCTATATGGCAGGCCTGGTCGGAAGCTCCAACAACCCGATCTCAGGTGTGACTATAGCTACGATTCTCTTTTCATCTCTTGTACTGCTGGCATTGTTAGGTACCGGCAGTGCCAAGGGGCCGGCCGCGGCGATCCTTATCGGCGCGGTTGTGGCATGCGCGGCAGCCATTGGCGGAGATAACATGCAGGATCTTAAAGCAGGATATCTCATAGGAGCTACTCCGTGGAAACAGCAGGTTATGCAGGTAATCGGTGTCGTCACCGCGGCCTTTGTACTGGGGCCTGTACTTATCCTCATAGAAAATGCCTACGGGATTGGTGTACCCACCGAAGCGCACCCTGATCCCCTTGCCGCTCCCCAGGCTACCCTGATGGCCTCTGTGGCCGACGGAGTATTTAACAGGAATCTCCCCTGGGGAATAATCATTATCGGAATGATTATCGCCATTTGCGTTATTATCCTCGATAAAATCCAGGAAAAACGTGGGTCCAGTTTCCGCCTCCCCGTGCTTGCTGTCGCAGTCGGCATCTATCTGCCATTTCAATTATCCGTTCCTATCTTTGTGGGCGGTGTCATTGCCTGGATTACTCAGCGCATACTGAAAAAACGGATGGCCGCCGCATCACCGGAAGATCAGGAAGGGCTGGAAGCGGAAGGTAAGGAGGCAGGCAATCGCGGATTACTGTTCGCGTCCGGATTAATAACCGGTGAAGCTCTTATCGGTATCCTGATGGCTATACCGATCGTGCTCTCGGGAAAGGCTGATGTGCTGGCAATTGTTTCAAACCCCATAGGCACCTGGCCTGGAGTTATATTACTGCTGGCGGTTATAATATGGCTGGGCAAGGTGGCTTCGCCAAGAAAGGACAAACATAATAGCTGAACATCATTATTTTGTGGGAAAGAAACCGGACGCGTTGCTGAAAGAAGACAAAATCATCGAGAACTATAAGCTGGACTTCAAAGCCGGAAAAGTGAATATTGTGCCGGTTGAGGCGGTATTTTTGAAATAAACTGAATAATCCTCTTCTCGAAGACAAGAGGTTCAACCGCGAGTTGATTACAATCAACTAAACCACTTAGACGTCATTCCCGCGAAGGCAGAGATTTTTACAAGCTAATTTATTTTACACTTTTTCCCAAATACTTGCTCTA
>JBHPCX010000056.1:0-24134 GCA_042573485.1 Thermodesulfobacteriota bacterium
TCGCTTGATAACCCCGATAACTATGGCACCGGCAGCGCCTATGCCGGCTGCTTCCGTGGGAGTAAACCAGCCGATAAGAAGCCCCCCTATCACAAGGAAAAAAAGAAGCACCATCTCTATTGTACCAGACAAAGACCTGACTTTTTCTTTGAAAGTACTTTTGGGCGCGGATGATCCCAGTGAAGGTTTGATAAGGCACATTACAAGGATTATAAATGTAAAGAGTACGGAGAGGAGGAGTCCCGGCAGGATGCCTGCTATAAAAAGTTTCCCTATGGATAGTTCTGTCTGAATTCCATACACAATCAGAACAATACTCGGTGGAATCAGGATGCCGAGTGTCCCTCCCGCGGCGACGGTACCTGTGGCAAAGGCAGGATCATAATGATGCTTTTTCATCTCCGGCAAACCCACAGTACCCATGGTCGCGGCTGTCGCGGTGCTGGAACCGCATATAGCGGCGAATCCGGCACAGGCCCCTATAGTAGCAACTGCCAGCCCTCCAGGGATAAAGCCCAGCCAGGTATGGGCGGTACGGTATATTCTTTTGCTTATTCCCGAGCGAAAGGCGATTTCTCCCATAAACACGAACAGCGGTATCACCAGCATGGTATAGGAAGTAAATTGATAATAAAAACTGTCGCTCAGTAAAAACAGCCCCCCGTCCAATGAGGTCATGTATGTAAAACCAAGAAAACCGACCAGTACCATGGTAAAGGCAATTGGCATACCCAGAATCATCAGGAGAACCATAATGGCTATGCCGCAGGCACCGATAACCTCATTACTCATTTCTTTGTCCTCCTGAAAAGGAGATTGATGAGGTCGACCAATAGAACCAGGGTAATTGCAATGCAGCCTGCAGATACAACAAAGGCAAAGGGAGTGACAGGGATCTTCAGCACTTCTGAGAGTTCACCGATTTCATATGTCCCTATGGCGAAAAGGATCGTTTGCCAGGAGATTATGCTGAACATGATCATGCCGATCAGGTCAACGAGGCAGGCAAGAATAGTGCGTGCCGGGTCGGGCAGCATGTCTATGAATAAGGTGATGCGGATGTGACCTTTAAGCACCTGTGTGTAAGCGATAGCACCGGCAATGACAAGCACACCGAGCAGGCTGACAATGTCAACTGTACCTTTTAAGGGTATTCCAAATATACTGCGGGCCAGGACATTTACGCATACTATGATCATGACGGCGACAATAGCAAGGGCGGCCATCCAGTTGAGCCATCGGGCAATAAGGTGTACGGTTTTTTCGATAATTGACACTAGCAGATTCCGAATTCCAAATTCCAGATTTCATAAAACTTTATCTCACGCCCGTTCGCTTCACTCACTCGAGCCCGCAGAGAAAACAGAGAAATACTTTAATAAATGTTATGTCTGATGAAAAAACTTTGCATATCCACAGATTACACCGATTAACACAGATGAAAGACTCTAAGATTAGTATATTTCTTAAATGCTTGCGAAACAGGTAATCCCTTTAAGGGATTAGACATGGAATGGTACCTATAAAAATGGTTGAATCCATTTTTATACGATGCCATCCCATGTTCCATTTAAAGAAATATTTGTTCTGATGCCCGTTATAAAAATACTCTGTTGATCCTGGTTATCCTGTCAAATGATAATCCATGCTCTTAACTCCAGGTTTATTTCCTCTGTGACCTCTGTGATCTCTGTGCGAGATAAATAGAATTAAGGTTTCCCTAACAGTCTAATAGCCTTCAGTCTATCAAGCTATTGTTAATTCTTATCAATACATTGAATTATACTTTTCAAGCAGCCTGTTGAATTCATCCAGCCATTCCTGAGCAGGCAATCCCCTGGCGCTATTCTGTTTAAGCCAGTCATCGGTCATGGATTTTAAAATGCGCATCATTTTTTCTCTTTCTTCCATGGGAATCGTAGTCTTTTTTACTCCGCTTGCAATCGCGAATGACAAACCCTCCTGACCCGCGACATAGGCAAAATTACCCGCCCATTCACTGTGTTCCATTTTCATATCTTCAATGACCTTCTTCACATGATCAGGCCAGGAATCAAATCTTTTTTCATTTACGATTGTGAACATAACTCCCGCGGGGGCTGGAAATGGAGCTATATAATCTATGACTTCATTGAATTTAAAGGGTTTGATGATCTCAAAGGTAGTATAAATTCCCTTAATGATATTTTTCTGAAGAGCTTCATATATCTCTGACACGGGCAGGAACACAGGAGAGGCCTCAAGCTTTTCAAGGGCCTGTACACCTGTTCCTGTGGCCCGGATCTCTTTTCCCTTCAAGTCACCCATGGATGTTACCGGGAATTTGCCGAAGAACCCGCAGCCATTCTCACCCAGGCCGTTGCAGCTGAAAGAAACGACTTTTACATCCTTGAACTCGGGTGGATCAAACTTCTCATACATATCCCAGGCAATTCGAACAGGAACCATGGTGTGTTTATATGGATGAGGATAATTTAACAGCGCCATCATGGGAAAGCGTTCGGGTCTGAAAGAGGAAACATTCATCCCAACATCTGCAACGCCCCTTAGAATCCCTTCGACGGTGTTCTTGCTGTTGAGCAGTGTTGAACTGTACATGGGCTTAACCTTTACCATGTTGTTTGTTCGTGTCTCCACCATCTCTATCCATTTGGCCGTGGCCTTACCCGGTGGTGAGGTCTGTGAAGTCCAGTTAGTAAAGGTCAGTTCCAGTTCAGGCCCTTCAGATGTGCAGCTGGCTATGGTAAATAACCATACAGTCAAAATTACTATTGTCAGGATAACGGTTTTTTTCATCTTTGTGGTTGTTTCTCCTTGCTTATTAGTCCCGGATTTATATCGCAAAACAACGATCGAATCAACAGTCTCAATAAATTCTATCCAGGAGGATTGTTAATATTTGCAGATAGATAATCCGCGACCGCGTCCTCCATAATCTTTTTAAATGCGTTTTTTATACCATAATATTTATCAGCACCCATTACATTGTGTTCAGGTGATGAGTATAGAAGTGCGTTGGAATATTTTTTATCAATTTTGGCAAAATGAATGGCGAATTGATAAATATGTATGGAATCATATTCAATACATTTTCCATAGATGTGAATAAATACTTTCTGGTTTTCGATCAATTCCTGGTCTAATAATTCCCTTATTGATTTATACCCTTTACTATTTGTCTGGAAAACGAAGCTGTTTGATATAGTCGGTTTTATTTTAGCCCGTGATAGCACCGATCTTATTGTTTTATATAAGTCCCTGGTTATAAAATCACATTCTTCAAAATCTGTGCAAACCAAAACCTTCTTGTATTCAGGTGTTTTCAGCCATTTATATTCAGAAGCCTGTATCTGCACAGGCAAAATAAATAGCACAACAGCCGTAAATAATATTAATATGAATCTGGAGTAAGTTGTCATAAATTATTACCTTTCTATGGCGAATTTACCGGATATTCAAATGAGTTCTTAATTAGATCTAATAGCATATCAGAGTGATGATAAATACACAAAAAAGCCTTTTTTTAAAACACTTTTTATAAAAAATGAAGAAGGGGATTCGAGGATTCAGATAGAAATATAGGAATAAAAGCTGGAAATGAAGAAGGTATCTAAGTATAATTAAATAAGTTAACCGTAAATTAGGGAGTAAAAAAGATGCCTTTTGCACACCGAGCCTTTTTGTCGACAGGTCACTTTGTCATATACAGGGTAATGCCGTGTATTTTCCTGTATTTCATCCTGGCGTCCACACATACCAGGGCAGAGGAACGATATGAAGAACAGCGCCTAAGAATGGTCAATGAGCAGATCATTGCCAGGGGAGTGACCGATACGCAGGTTGTAAAGGCAATGAAACGTGTTGGACGGCATCTGTTTGTACCTGAAGAGTATACGCGCATGGCCTATGCTGACAGACCTCTGCCTATCGGTTATGGTCAGACAATTTCACAACCATATATCGTGGCCTACATGACCGAAATACTCGATCTAAAGCCCGGTGAAAAGGTGCTCGAAATCGGGACAGGATCGGGATACCAGGCTGCTGTGCTGGCCGAGATTTGTGATAAGGTATATACTATCGAAGTAGTATCCCCTTTGGGAGAACGGGCCAGGTCTCTATTAAAAAAGCTGGGATACGGTAATGTGGTGTTTAAAATAGGTGATGGCTATAAAGGCTGGAAAGAAAATGCCCCCTTTGACGCGATCATTGTTACCTGCTCTCCGACCCATATTCCTGAACCACTTCAAAAGCAATTGGCCGAGGGAGGAAGAATGATTATTCCCGTGGGAGAAAGATATGTGCAGCAGCTTGTTTATCTGGTCAAAAAAGATGGAAAGCTGCGTCGCAAGGCAGTGTTGCCGGTATCCTTCGTCCCTATGGTTGATGAGAAAGGAAAAACTTATTAGGATTAGCTTTAACATTATAAAATGTGCTATAATCGCCTTATAATTGCCTTGACACACAGGGCTAACCCACCTATACTTTCGTCTCAAATAAGAGGATTTTTTCAATCCAATTTCAATCGATTCTACTCATCTGATTTAACAAAGGATTGGCTATGAATATATTAAATAGAAAGATCGAGAAAAAAGAGGAAATCAGTAGATACCGACATGTATGCTGGTTACTGATTCTTGTTTTTATAATGAGCCTTAACCTGGGCTGTACCGCGAAAAAATCCAGGATTATGCTTCAATCTACGCCCGAGGGGGCCGATGTTTTTGAAGCCCGTAAGGGAAAACTGGGAACAACCAATACAGAAATCGTCATCGACACACCTGACTGTTCCGTTGACTGTTCCCGGAGTTTTGTTTTTAAAAAATCAGGGTACGGGGATGTGAGGATCACTAAAAATATTGCTGATCCGGAAGTTTTGGTTCATGCCTACCTTGAGGTCCTGAAAACCAGGTTGAAAGTAAGGGCCCGTCCCGCCAATTCAAAAATCAAAATTTTCTATGAAGACAGAGAAATTGCAATAAAAGGAAAGTTCGTCAATAATCAAAACGAACTGGAAATAGATGATGAAAAAATATGGGATGACGGTGATTCAGCGGAGGTCGATATAATTGTTTCCTCGGCGGGTTATGAAAGTATCACCGACAGTGTTAAGGTTACCAAGGGAAAAGATGTGACCCTTGATTATATACTAAAAGAATTAAAAGCAAATGTCGAAGTAACCAGTGAGCCCGAGAATGTGGATGTCTACGACAGAACCCTGGGATATATGGGGCGGACTCCTTTTTCATTCACTATCCCAATGGACCAGCTGGTCAGAATCTCAGCTGATTCGCAGCAATTGGAAGAAAAAAAGGCTAAACTTCAACTTAGCTTCAAGAAAAAAGGATATAAAACACTGGAAGCCGTCAAGTGGATTACTGTAGGCAGTGATGACGCAAATCATATCTTCATTAAACTCGAAAATGATAAATGATAGGAGAGACAGTATGATTAAAATTTGTAAAGGTATTTTTATTTTTGTTTTGATTTTTTTATTAACAGGGTGCGTCGCGACAAAGCTGACCGTCAAATCTAATCCTATCGGGTCCGATGTAGTATTGAAGAAATCAGGCGTCAGAACGACAACTGATGCAGTGGTCACTATTCCCGATGAGATTTTTCCGAAAGATTCGAAAAAGATCGAGGAAGATATTGTATTCAAAAAAGAAGGATTCCGTGAAAGAACATTAAGAAATGTAGTAATTAAAAAGGGGGAAGAAAACAATATTCCAAGTGTTACACTGCACCCTCTGGATACAACATTGATCATCAAGTCTGAACCGGCGGGAGCTTACGTCTCTTTTAATCTTCCCGAGGAAAACCTTCCTGAGGGATGGATGTCGAATTTTAATACCCCCATGGAATTCAGCTGTACTTCAGATGAGGCCCGGGCGTTAGCGAACAGACTTGTAATCAACAAGCTCGATATGGAAGGTTATTATTCCATGTCGGTCAGGCCGGGGCATAAAGTGGCTCTTCCCGCGGGAAAAGTAACCACTCTCGATATTCCATTACGTCCAATTATCACAACAATTAAAGTTAATACCGAACCTGAAGGGGCCATTGTTGAAGACTTGACAACCGGTGGTTTCGGGTATCTCGGCGAAACACCTCTCGTAAGAAATTTCAACTGGGAGGATGTTTTGATCTGGGGTGACAGGCAGAAAGTTAACCGGAATGAGGGAGGGTTCGATACTCTTACATTCACATTAAGAATCACAAAATCAGGCTATGAGGATGTTTACCTCAAGAATCTCAAAATTCCAATTGGTGAAGAACGTGCATTTCGAAAGGATCTAAAGGAACAAATCTCCGAAATCCATTTTGCCAGCGACCCGGACAGTGTTCACGTTTACGTGGAGCGTGTTATTGAAAGAGAGGTCTATGACGAGGCTCAAAATGGATTTAAAAAAGTTCAGGTAGCTTATAAAAAGCATCTTGGTTCCACACCCTTTACTTTGAACATGGATCCCAATGATCCTTTAAGACATGGAGAAAAGTTAATATTTGAAAAAACCGGGTATAAACCGGCGGCAATCCTCTATGCTATAGGTCAAAAAAGTTACCATCAGGTTCTTGTTCCTGAAGTGATAGAGGCGCGGTAATCCGTTTAATACATTTAGAATCACCAGAATGACTAGAAGAGGCTGCACTGTAATATCGTGCGGCCTTTTTTTATACCGCAGGGTGATAGACACTTATACAAATCATATCTTATTTGCCAGAGCTTGATAATTATTTGCCTTTTACATATAATCCCCGCTATATAAAAACGTTTATTATTTCATTTTAAGGAGGTTGAATATGGCAACACTTGAAGAACTTGAAGCGAGGTTGCAGAAGCTGAATGACATTAAAGAGATAGAATATCTGCAAAATATTTATGGCTACTACTGTGATTATTTTGAGTTTGATAAGGTGGTGGGCCTGTTTTCCGATAATGCCGAATCAGTCGAAGTAGCGGATCACGGAGTGTACAAGGGCAAGGAAGGTGTGCGCAGGTTTTATATCGATCTTCTTCAGGGAGGTGAGGATAAGGAACCCAGGTTTGGCCTCCTTTCAATTAATATGCAGATACAGGGTGTAGTAACAGTTGGACCTGACGGAAAGACTGCCAGGGGAAGATTTTATGGAATGATGATAGAAGCAAAACCTACTATATCTCTTCATGAAGGAGAGTTGCGTGCCCTGTGGGGAAACGGTATCTATGAAAACGAATATGTAAAGGAAAATGGTAAATGGATGTTCAGGAAACTCCATTTTTTTCTCAATTTCAGGACTCCCTATGAAGACGGCTGGTTAAAGACTCCTGTAGTAGGCCATAATGGTCCGGATCCTGTTGTGAAGCCTGATGCTCCTCCAACTATATGGTCACCATACCCATCCGAGTATAAGTTCCAGCCTCATTATAAACACCCTATAACAGGTGAGTGATATGGAACTTATTGAACGTTTTAATCGCTGCAGGTAGGGGAAAATTAACCACTTGTCAGCCTTTGGCAGAATAAAAAGAAAGGATGGAGCATTATGAATCTGGAAGAACTTGATGCGCAGGTAACTCTCCTTGAGGATATTCAGGAGATAGATCATTTGCAGAAGAAATATGCCTATTATTTTGATACTCATAACTGGGAAAAGATTATGGACCTTTTTTCCGAGAACACTGAATCAGTTGAAGTCGCGGATCACGGTATTCTCTATGGAAAAGCGGGTGTAAAGAAGCTCTACTGGGACATTATTGCTGGTGGTGGTAGTAACAAATTTCCGCCCTGGGTAGAATTTATTATTACTCAGATAGGTGGAGTTGTAGATGTAAACCCGGACGGAAAAACAGCAAAGGCAAGGTATCAGACCTGGCTTTGTGAATCCAAGCAGTATGGCGCCTATCCAAGGCAGGAATGGCTTCATGGATACTATTATAATGAATATGTAAAAGAGGGTGGAAAATGGCTGTTTACCAAGCTGCATTGGAACAATACCCTGTGTTCTCCCTTCGAAGATGGGTGGCTAAATACACCGCTTATGGGCTGGATGCCGGTTCCGGACGTTGACGGCCCGCCAACAGCCTTTCACCCTTACCCCTCCGGGTACAAATTGCCCTATACTTTTAGGCACCCAGTAACAGGAGAGTAAAGGATCTAAGATTTTTCAGTATGTCCCTGCCCGGGTATTATAGATAAATTCAGGGGCATACTTAAAACCCTGAACTGTAGTTTCAAACCCATAAAGGGAGGGAAAAACTGTCAGAAATGGGTAGGTATACCGGTATTACTAAGTATTTAAATTGAATAATTAAAAACCTTATAAAATACGATATTGATATTATGGCGTAAAAGCAGCATGTAAGGTCAAAAAAAACTTCATTAATTGTTAGTTTTGTGATAAGAACCATCCCCTGAATTAAAAAGTTAAGCATTATCTACTTCGCTAATCTGAATAAATCCTGGATTCATCTCCCCCAACAATCTGTGAGAAGAATCAACAAATATATTATTCTGATATGCAGAATTGAGGAATTATTAAATGATTTTATTAAGAATAAAAAAGGCTGAACAATGTCTGATTATATATTTGTTTCTCTTGTTATGTACGGGGTTCTCTTTAATTGGAGCGCCTGATGCAATGTCACAGGAAGAGACGATCAGTTATTCTATACCATATGTAGTATCTGGGCCTGTTATTGACGGGGAAATTACAGAAGGGGAATGGTCAGGAGCTGAAAGAGTAAATCTGATATATGAGACAAGCCCCTCCCAGAACATACCGGCAATCGTGGATACCGAGGTTTTTATGATGGAGGACGGTATTAATTTTTACCTGGCTTTCATTGCCTATGATCCTGACCCTGATAAGATATGCTCCTTCTATAGAGACAGAGACACCTGCTGGGATGATGATCTTGTAGGCGTTGTTATCGATACATTTAATGATGAAAGGCGTGCCTTTGAATTTTTCTCCAACCCATTTGGTGTGCAGATGGATCGCATAAACATTGAGGGAAGCAGAGGTGGATTCGGCGGACAGGATAACTCATGGAACGCAATCTGGGACAGTGCCGGTCAGGTTACCGATGAAGGATACGTTGTTGAAATAAAAATACCTCTGGACCAACTGAGATTTTCGGGAGGACTGGATAAACAAACCTGGGGTATAGAACTGGTGAGGTATTACCCGCGAGACAGACGTCACAAACTGTCTAACAACACACGTGACTATAATCTATCATGTTATTTATGCCAGTTGACTAAAGCCCAGGGATTTAATCAGCTGGAAGAAAAATTGAATCTGCGGTTTGTTCCAGCGGTAACCGGTTCCTATTCTGAAAGCAGACAGAATCCGAACACAGATGAATGGCAGGATTCATCAAAGCTGGATGTTGGTATGGATATTCGATGGGGGATAAATCAGAACTTCTATCTAAATGCCACTATAAATCCTGATTTCTCCCAGGTGGAGGCTGACTCGGCCCAGCTTGATGTCAATAATACGTTTTCCCTGTTCTACCCCGAAAGAAGGGAATTCTTTCTTGAAGGGGCAGATTATTTTAATACCAGGGCAAACCTGGTTCATACAAGAAACATAGGGTCACCGGATTATGGTATTAAACTCACAGGAAAAAGTGATGTGCATTCATTCGGGTTGTTTTTTGCCAACGATGAAAACACTAATTTTGTTATTCCCGGTAACCAGGGCTCCTTTATTGCCTTACTTGAAAATAAAGAAAGCCTGAATACAGCTTATCGTTACAGTCTTGATGTCAACCGAAATACGAGTCTTGGTATGATTTTTACGGATCGCCGTGCCGATGACTATTCAAATACGGTCGCAGGTATTGATGGCAACGTACGTATTGGGAGCAGTGACAGTGTTGAAATGCAACTAATAAGATCACACACTGAGTATCCTACCATGATTCAGACTTTTTATGGCCAAAAACCAGTAATTGATGATTATGCCTACCATTTAAGCTACCGGCATGAAGATAATAACTGGAGCTGGGGTGGACGCTACACAGAATATGGTGATGATTTTCGGGCCGATATGGGATTTATTACCCGGGTGGATTATAAAGAGTATGATATTTCAGCAGGGCATAATTGGCGCTTTGGACCTGAAAGCAAGTTCAGCCGGTTCTTCCTGGGTGGAGACTTTGAAAAAAGCTATGATGAGTCCGGTAAAAAAATGGAGGAAATGGCCGGGTTAAGGATCAATGTTCAGGGGCCTCTTCAGTCCTTTATGTTCGCGGGGTTTAATATAGGGGAACGATTCTATAATGGTAAATACTTTGATGAAAAATCTTTTTTCATATTCGGTCATATAAGGCCTAGTGGAAACCTGGAAATAGGGGCTGATATCAGTTTCGGTGACAGTATCGATTACTTTAATACTCGTTTGGGTAAGGAGTTTTCTGTAGGCCCGCAAATAAATATGCATTTAGGAAAGCATTTCCAGATGGTCCTGCAACATAACTTTCAGAAGATGGAGATTGACGGTAAAAAACTTTACAGTACAAATTTAAGTGATCTGCGCCTCATTTATCAGTTTGGTATCAGGAGTTTTCTTAGAATAATCCTGCAATATTCAGACACTAAGAGGGATAAAGCATTATATATTTTTGATGTCGACAGTCGCTCAAAAAATCTGACTTCTCAAGTGCTCTATAGTTATAAAATAAATCCCCAGACCCGCTTTTTTATAGGGTATTCAGATACCGGATATCAGGATGATGAGATGAGTAAAATTGGAAAGACAAACCGTACTTTATTCACAAAATTCAGCTATGCCTGGTAATGCTGAGCTTTAGCTGACATGTAAACTCAATAAATAGTGGGTCAGTAAAAAATAGAATGAATTGTTTGAAGTTACCTCTTTATTCTTTCGGAGGATCACCGTCATATCCCCCCGAGGGATTGAGAAAAATTTTACCGGGTTCTCCAGGCAGCGGAAGAAGCCAGTCAGGGCTGTTGTGGGGATACAGGAGTCTGGCCTGCCACTGAATAGCAAAATCCTCTGCTTTCACATCCGGATATTTTTCATACATTCTATTGACCAGGTCTTCCGCTGATTTAGCAGTGCTGTATATTTCCTCGTAGTTATCCAGGTATTGAATAGACCAGTCTACGCAGTCGGTGTAAGTCCGGGTTTTATTCTCCTGCACTTCTTCCATCAATTCTATTTTTACATCATCACAATGACCCGGGATGATGATCCTCGCGTCAAACTCTTTCAGACGGGCTATATCTTTCCTCCAGATTACACGCCGTGCCACGTTACTTTCAATGGGCCACAAATGGCAGTCATGAAAGGCGATATCAGTAGCGCAGGCGACACCAATGGAAGGTACCCAGACAGCGGAATTATTTATACTGTCACCTTCCCAGCCATCTGACAGTAGAATTTCCTTGCCTTCCAGTTCCAGTCTGGGCTCTGCGAGCGGCATTGGTATTGTAGTAGCTGCTGGGATTTCACCGGGGCCGAAACGATCAATCGCCCACAAATCCACCTTATCGCTTGATGTAAAAACAATGTCTTTTACAACGCTGGGAAGTGCTACAATTTTAGCGTCTGGAAAGGCATATTTGAGCACGGCCAACCCGAAATGATGATCCGGGTGAAAATGAGAAACATAGATGTGTGTCAATTTTTTTCTCATGGGCAGGATTTTGTAAACAAGCCTGTATGAATCGCTGAGGATTTGGGAGGCGTCAATCAAAATCGCGTCCCGCTCTCCATAAAAAAGTGTCGAGTTGCTGTTGAATCCAAGATAGCTGTGGAGAAAAACCTTAAATTTCAGGGCCATAATTAACTCCGTTTAAGATATAACCTGAATTTTCAGTAAGTTAAGGTAACATTTTTATGTTTCCTCTATTCCCATATTCTAATAGTCACCAAATTCAAAGTCAAGAACAGCGCAGTATCAGCCTTGTGCAATCTTAAAGAAATTACCATCAAATTGCCTGTTTTAAGAGGTTATACCTTATCTTGTTGATTTATTTATTATGATATATAATACCTATTCTTTGAATAATTAGCACTATCAGGTGAAAAAGATTAAATATCTGTTTTATTATTAAATGTTAACCAGTCACCATGGAGGTCAAACCAATGATTAAAAAAACAGTTTTGTTAATGGTAATCATAATGACGTTTGTTATTGGCGGATGCTCAAAATCAGAAGACGATACTGCCACGTCATCACAACAACCCTCTGAAACAGCGGTTGAAGAAGCTACATCATCTCCAGTCCCGGATATGGAGGGTGCAGTAGAACAGGTAAAAGAATATGGTGAAGAATTGGTCAAGGAAACAGTGGATAATGTAAAGGAAATGGCCTCAGAAGAGGTTGAAAAAAAGGTTGAGGAAGTAAAAGAAAAAGTCATGGAAAAAGCCGATGATATTTTGCCCGGTGATGTAAAGACAGATACCATAACGGATATGCTCAAGGAAAAGGCTGAGTCCGAGGGCGTTGAGATTCCGTCCCTGCCATAGGAAGAACTTCTAAATATATTATTCAGTAAAGGCACATTGTGAACCGTGCCCTTGCTGAAATTAAGGCCTTTTTTTAGGATAGTCTTGACTTCTGCTAATTTAGCCATATTTTAAATGGCATGAAAACAAAAACACCAGCAACCATTTTTGTAGATATTTCTTCTATCTTATTTAGCTTATTAATAAGTGTCCTGTTGATAACAGGAGGGGGAGGGGTTGTTTCAGGTGACATTATTCTGTTTTCATTTCTGGCCTTTCTGGTCTCTATTTCACTCCTGTTTTCCCATAAATCCATAGTTTTTAAACCAGTTCAAGTCCTGCCTGCAAATCAGCACATGAACTCCCGAAAGAATCTCATCCACCGTAATGATCCTTTATTGATGTAATCTGCACATTATATCCCGGTATTAACTATCATTCCACACAGATTACTGTGTCTTTTTCAAAATATTGATAGGTCGTTATGCCGGTCCTCCTTCAAGAGCGGGATAGATTCCTGCGTTATCCAGCTTTTTTTGGCTTTCAGAAATTCAAATGGATTCCTGCCCATTCGACAGGCCATTCGACAAGCTCATGGTCCCGAGCATGTCGAGGGACTCATGGCCTTGAGCAGAGTCGAAAGGCTCCGCGGGAATGACAATAAAAGTATTTGGTTTAAGACTGTCATTCCCCGGCTTGACCGGGGAATCCAGTAATAAGATGGTTAAAAAAACTTTAATATTATCCTGTAGAATAAAAAAACTACAAAACTTCAGTTCTTAATTAATTTTTCTATAAATTTATTACGGAGGAATACAATGGACAATGAACTCTATCGTTTTATTCTGGCATTGGTGTTAACGGGTCTTGTCTTGTTTACATGGCAGTATTATCGAGATTATTATGAAGAAAAAACTGTGGAACCGCCCCCGGTAAATCAGCATATAGAAAAAGCAGAAACAAAAAAAACTATTATTCGCAAAGATTTATCGAAGTATAAAAACTGCGGCCGGCTGAAAATTGTGGTTTACCCTGTATATAAATCAATGGAGTTCATTGATAAGAGGATTAAAAATCCGGGAATTTCCTTAATTATTATTACCCTGATTATCCGCATATTGCTGGCGCCGCTGATGTTTAAACAGGTTCATGTTTCTAAAAAAATGGCAGCATTACAGGGTAAGATTAAGAAAATAAAAAAGATATATAATGAAAACCCCCTTGAAATGCAAAAAACCCTTGGAAGACTTTTTAAGGATAATGACGTTAATCCCTTTGGCAGTTTTGGGCTGGTTATTTTACAAATACCGATATTTATCGCTCTCTACAAAATAGTGCGGGAAGGGAACATATTTTCAGGCGCCCCTTTTGGGCTATGGATTAGAAATCTCGGTGTTCCTGATCCCTATTATGTTTTACCTGTTATCGCAGGTTTAATGATGTTTCTGGGGACCAGGTTTTCAGGTGGGACCGGTACCCAGATGCCTAAAGGATTATTATACATTTTCCCGATTTTTTGCACTGCCTTCCTATTGAATGAACCCGCTGGACTTGCGCTTTATTTTTTAGCTGGAAGTGTTTTTCAGCTGGGTATGAATGTTGTAACAAATAAGCTGCCGGGAATGTCAGCCGGGAATATATAATATGGATGGTTTTTATTGCTTCTTAGCCATGAATTTGTTTTACTTCCTTCATAAGTATTCTGATGTTTAGTGTCCCTATTGGGGATGGTTGAAACCCCTCGCTTTTAGGAGAAGAAAATTTTATACTGTCGTACCGCGACTTGATCGCGGTATCCATCGAATAAGCAGGAGTTTAAAAATACAGGTGAAATGTGGATTCCGCGGCCTGTCCCGCCATAGCCTTGTGCGACGGCGGATCGGGGCCGCGGAATGACCTATTAACACTATCTCGGTTTATAGCCATCATCCCGTGATCCTGTATTTGATACTGATTGGGGCATACTGCCAGATAAGGTTTTTTATTAATTAGTTGATTTTAATCAACTGGATTTTAAACCCATCGTCTTATAGATGAGGGTAGTTTAGTTTTAGATTAATGTTTTTTATAAAAATCAGCAAAGGGAGGAAGCAGAATGAGTAATGATAAGGTTTTTACCGATGAAGAACTAAAAGAAATGGGTATTCCCACCCTGGATCTGGTCAAGGAGGCCATCGATTCGGGTGATAAGGAAAGGGCAAAAGAATTGGCAAATCGCCTGAAAAGTGAGTTTAATCATCTTCATGACGGATATATGGTATGGGTGACCGGCCTTCTTTCTTATATTTATCGGAATTATGGGATTGACGCTGTTGAAGAAGCAGAAAAAGAGGCCCATGGGATTGAAGGCAGAACAGTTTTTAAACCTTCAGGAAAAACAGACTTACGATCCAGAGTGGAAGAGATGGCTGGCGCTTTGAGGGGTCATATGCAACCTGTTGTTATCAAAGAAGATGAAGAAAAGATAACTCTCACCATGAAACCTTGCGGTTCCGGGGAAAGACTTATCCAGATGGGCGGCTATGAACCGGAGTTTGGTCTTTTAAAAGTAAAAGATCCTCACCCTGCTACATGGGGCATGAAGGACTTTCCTCTTTACTGTGTACACTGCCCTGTCATGGAAATGTTGAGTATTGAAAATTCAGGAGATATAGGAGTTGTTCATCTTGTGTCCGAGCCCAAGAAAATGGGGGAATGCCATTTTGCTCTCTATAAAAACCCCGATGATATTCCTGAAGAATATTATAAACGGATCGGCAGAAAAAAGCCTTAATAAACAGATACAAACTTTTAAATCCAAGAGGAGGGTATCAGATGAGAAAATTGACAGCAATATCATTACGTACAGTTTTAGTATTGTCACTGTTCATTATGGTGTCTTGTGCCCATACCGGCACAAAAGTAAGCAGTTATAACAGCGCCGGAGGCAGCAGTTACGGTGAGGACCGAGCCCAGATCGAAGATCTTCAGGCCCGTTATATGTTTGCCCTTGATTTCGGCGACCTTGATACCTATGTGAAAACATTTACCGAGGATGGGATCCTGGATATCATAGGCATGAAATGGCAGGGACGGGAAGAGATCAAAAAGGGCCTGGAAGGAATGCCTGCGCCTGAAGGTGAAGAGATACAGGATAAAGGTCCCTATCCTGCTACGGGCCGGCACAACATAACCAATATTGTTATTAAAGTTGATGGAAACAAGGCAACTGGAAGGGCCTACTGGTTCCATTACGGAAATGATAATCCGGAGCGGAAGGCCACACTTGACTCCTATGGATACTATGAGGATGAAATGGTTAAAGTGAATGGGGAATGGCTGTTCAGCAAACGCATTATTTACAACGAACAGATGGCCGAGTGGATAGGCTCTTCAGAAAATCCAAGCTGGTAACCTGGACTTTATGAATGCCTGATTTAAATGTGTGAAAATATGAAAATTAGTTTGTGCTTTATACTTTTAAAATGCTAAAGAGATATTATTATAGAAAAGATTAATTAAAATTAAAAATATATTTACAGAATTAAAAATATATGCTTTTTATTAAATAACATCACACTTATATCATTTATTATAATGTTCAGCATGTGAGTAATTCCTATGGTAGACATGTCTCCACCAACCAAGGTTCTAGGCGTAACCATCCTTCACAAGTGTAATTTTAATTGTGCTCATTGCGGGTATCTATATGTTGATGATTCCGAAGATCATGACCTTAAACCCGGATACAGGATGACCTGGGAGCAGGTACAGAGAGTGATAGCTGACTGCAACAGCGTCAAGGATGAAAGGTTTGGTTTTATAATTAATGGCGGGGAGCCGACCCTCTGGGAGGAGGGAGATTTAAAGTTTATGGATCTTTTGCTGGCAGTTGATAAGGGCGGCATCGTTCCCTCCTATAATACCAATGGAAGTTATTTTATTGATTATGACCAGTGTTATGAATTTTTTCACAGGTACTCGGAGGAGGCGGATATTCAGCTTAAAACCTTTGTCAGCATAGATAAATTTCATAATAACTATGACCGTGAAAGGGGAAGGGCCGACAGCCTGGATAATATAGTAAAGGTCCTTACCGGGATGCCTGATGATAAGAGGGAAAAACACCATATCCATGTGGTTACGATTGTTTCAACAGATCCAAACTCATACCTGCCGGTTGAAATGAAGGAATACTATGGGGCCAGAGGTGTAACATTCGGAGATTTCCCCATGCAGCCTATTGGAAGGGCAAAGGATTTAATGGATGAAATGCCCGACTCAGAAGAATTTTTTAAAAACATGCCAAAACCGCCGGAAAAAGATAGAGGGTACCCGATAGGGTCTCTTCTTGGTGAGAATTATACAAGGCATGGAAAGAAAGCTGTTAAATTAGGAAATCTTAAAGAGTTAGTTGCCTTGGCAGAAACTGAAGGACCTGCCGGGCCGCCGTAGCAGCTTTCAGCGGTCAGCAATCAGCCTTCAAATTTAAAAACCTTATCTCACGCCCGTTCACTCCGTTCACTAGAGACCACAGAGTAAGTAGAGAAAACCAAAAAACAGAAAAGATTTAAACGCTAAGAGCGCCAAGTACGCGAAGCATGATCTTCGATTCTAATGATTTAAGGGTAATGTGTATATTTCTTAAAATGTAACATGTGAATGGAATCGGATAAAAATGAATTAATTCATTTTTATCCGGAACCATTCCATGTTTAATCCCTTGCCGGGATTACCTGCTTCGCAGGCATTTAAGAAATATACACTGTCTTTCTCCCTGCTTTTACATCCGGGACATCCTGTTAATCCTGTCGGATAATACTCCCTTCTGCCAGCTCTAGGCTCCTTGCTTTTCTCTTTGCGATTCCTTTGCGAACTTCGCGCACTTGAGTGAGTAAAGCGAACGGGCGGTTAAATCGATGTTCTATCTCAACAAAAAAATAGTGTTATCAAATACTATAGTTCCAGAGCGATGTAATGTGCCGATGAAATGGCAGACCACAGCGTTCCTCTCTCCACACAGCAGTCTCCCGCATAGTAGACTTCATCAGCAATATCAGTAAATTTATCAGCTTCTTCTCTATTGGGCTCCATACCAAGGGCATGAACAACGGTATCACATTCTATAATTCTTTCATTACCCCCGGCATCCCTAACAAGCACACCTTCTGGTTTTATTTCCGTAACAGTTGTTTCTGAAAGGTACTTTACCCCGTTTTCCCTCATCATAATGGACAGGGCCACCATGTTAACTACAGGACCTGTCATGACAATATTATCATAGGACTGCATTTCAACGACTGTGACTTTTCTTCCTTTTTTTGCCATGCGGATGGCGGCTTCAAGTCCTGTAAGACCTCCGCCAGCTACAACCACTCTATTTCCGGTACCGGCATCACCGGTTTCCACATCTCCTGCCCACACACAATTTTCCCTATCGAGTCCCGGGATAGGTGGTAAAAGAGGGCTGGCCCCTGCAGCGACAACGACAGCATCCGGGTTTTCAGCAGCGATTGACTCAGGTGTTGCCCTCGTTCCCAGCTTAATGTTAATGCCCGGGCTCTTTTCTGTCTGACGGACAGCCCAGCCAAGGTATGACTGCATATCGGTTTTAAGTGAGTTTGCTGATGCCGTAATCAGCATTCCGCCCAGTCGATCTGCTTTTTCATAAAGGATAACTTCATGGCCACGGTCGGCCGCTGTTCTGGCTGCTTCCATTCCTCCCGGGCCTCCGCCTATTACAATTACTTTTTTGGATTTTTTCGGCGGAGGTATTCTCAGTACATCACATTCTCTTCCGGCTTCAGGGTTTACCGCGCATCTGACAGGGAGAAAATAATAGTGCGGTTGGGTAATGCAGGTATTGCACCTTACGCAGGGGCGAATATCTTCATGGCTGCCGCGCCGCGCCTTGTTTACCAGATCGGGATCAGCTATTGTTGCCCTTAACATTGTTACAATGTCTGACCTGTCTTCATCCACAATTTTTTCAGCAAGAGCCATATCAATACCACCCACAGTTCCCACCGGAATAGAAAGGACATCTTTGAAATGCTTTGCATAATGAACATTCACTCCGCGGTTATAATAGGCAGGAGGGAAGATGTAGGTGGCCATCTCATCATTTTCAAGTACACCGGTCGATACATAGAGGCTGTCAATCCTGCTCTCAATATGTTTAGCAAAGGTGATCTGGTCTTCGAGAGTCAGCCCGTCCTTTATTTTTTCTTCAGCACTGAGCCTGTATTCTATAGCCATACGGGGGCCGACGGCATCACGTATGCCTTCAAGAATTTCAACAACAAGCCTGCACCTGTTTTCAAAACTGCCGCCATATTCATCTGTGCGCTCATTGCGGACCGAAGACAAAAAGTCACTTATAAACATACCGTGGGCACCATGCACGAGGACCATGTCAAATCCCGCTCTTTTACAACGCACTGCGGCTTCGGCATAGTAATTGATGATTGTTTTAATCTCATTTACGGATAACTCGGCAGGCATTTTCTTCGCCATTTTATCATTTATACTTGTGGAATCCTGTGTGCGGATTTTTGTCAGGTCTTCACTGGTCAGATCGCTTTCAACTACATCAGGTGTTCCAAAATCCATATATACAAGTTCAATGGTCGATTTGGCGCCAAACTGGCGTATCATCTCCGCCATCCGAAAGAGGCCGTTTATAACCTTGTCTGTGGTCAGGTCCAGTACAAAACCGGACATGTCCGGCGGTGTTGGATTGACCATGCTTTGTCCGACACTCACAACCCCGGCGCCTCCCTTTGCCCTTACTTTTGCCCATTCCAGTGCCTCCTGGGTCATTACACCTGTATCACTGCAGAGCAGGTTTGCCCCCGGCGCCTGGATAACGCGGTTTTTTATAACATGATTTCTGATTTTTATTGGCTGGTATAATCTGCTTTTATTCATAAAGACATGGCTCCTTAATCTTGAGGCTTAAAAGGATTCGGGTTAAGTTTTAATCCTGCATTGTATTCATTTTCTGTTGTAGGTTTACCGGTAACAGGGTGCTTGAAGTGGAGTGGATAGATATATCCTGATGGATACTGTGTGTCATACTCCGCCCATTCATCAGGACTGAGTTTCATGTTTTCCGGATCCATTTCATCATCAGACACGGTTTTCCCGGGTTTTTCGGGAGAGGGTTTCTGTTTCGAAGGCTGGAAAGCATAAAGCATCTGGAAGGCAAGTGTGAATATCTTCCAGATTCCGCCCTCCTTGACGTACTCCATTTCATAAACAACATTCATATACATTGGATCTATCTGGTTGTTTAATGGTTTAAATGCCACAGTGCCGTCACCATACCATCTTCCCTTCGCTGTCTTTCCATCGGGAACAACTGTAATATAGGGTGTGTCCATTCTCACCTGGTGAAGAAAAGAAGGGGCTTTTTCCATCATTCTCCCGAAGTATCTTCTAATGCCCTCAGGTCCCCTGTAGGTCCCTTCCACGAAGGTTCCTGATACGCCCGGGTCATTAGAAAAGCAGTCAATGACATCCTGTCCCATACAGTTTTCAAGGTAGTAGGCGTAGGCGGCCTGGAGTTTTTTTATATCTTCAATATCCCTTAACTCCTGTATCTCCTTTTCCTTTTTCCCCAGCTCTTCTGTAAGTGATGCAACCTCATTTTCCAGAGACTCCAGCCTTGACTCCAGTGATCCATTACTCATGATTCAACCTCTCTATCAAGTTATCAATGTTATAAAGTTAATTAAAATTGGAGTATAGAAAAAGGACAAATAGGTGTCAATTTATTAAGGCTGCCCTGATTCACCATCAAAGCGTCATCTGTGGTGTTGCCTACGGTTGATTCTCCTTGCAGCGTACTTAATGTACGCCTCACTCGGCACTCCCTTGGCGCCTTACATCTGACACTTTGCTGATGCCCAGGGATTAACCAAATCCGCCAATATCATTACCTTTTAGAAAATTTGATGTTGGATTTGGGGCTGGAATTGAATTGACAGTAAACCCTGTGCTTTCTATACTCCAGCATTAATTCTCAAATAAAACCTGAAAAAAACCGATAGAGGAGGAGCGGGATGGAAAGGAATGACATTTATACTGAGCTGGCGGAGAAACTTGGGGTGCCTGATTCCGAACGGTTTCTGAAGATACTTGATGCAATGTTTACTCAGCGGGAGGCGAAAATCTGCAGTGAGTTGTTTAAACCCGCGACATGTCATGAACTAGCCGAAAAGATCGATATGGATGAAGAGGAACTTTCATCAAAACTTGATATCCTGACGGACAGGGGTATGCTCACTAGAGGAAAAACCCAGTATGCCTTCCATACAACTCTCCTTGCTTTCCATCATGAATGCGTGGCAGACACGGCACCCCATGAAGGCCCCTATGCCATATCCGAGGAGGTTAAGGCGTTGTGGAACGACTTTTTCAGGGAGGAGTGGTCATATATGTTTCTGGAGCATACCGAGGAAATGGTTAAGATGACGGGCAGGAGCCTGCCCATATGGCCTGCCATCGGTGCACTTGAGAAAAGCCCCAATATCAAACCCGAGGACATCCTTCCGGAAGAGAATTTTAAGTTAAAAATTGAAAACGCGAAAAGCCGGATACTTGCACCATGCGGATGCCGGGTGGTTTGGGGGGAGTGTGACCATCCATTGATGACCTGCTTTGCGTGTTTTGATAGGCCAAGAGGAATGTATTATTTAAATAAACCCGGACGCCTTCTCAAGGAAGTGAGCCTGGAGGAGGCGCTTGCTGCGGCCCGTGAGGCGGAAGAGGCCGGTCTTGTCCACTGGGGTGACTGCTTCTGTTGTGACTGCTGCTGTGAGAACCTCTTTCCTGTTACCCGTTCAAAGAGATATGACCTGATGCCGCCAAACCGGTTCCTGGCTGTTGTGGATATTGAAAAATGTGTTGGTTGCCAGGATTGTGTTGAAAAATGCCCATTCGAAGCAGTTGAAATGCGTCCGGTTGAAGGCTCCAAAAAACTTAAGGCATCCATTGATCCTGAAAAGTGTAAGGGCTGCGGAGTATGTATTGTAGGGTGCAAAACCAACGCGTTGACATATGAAATTGTCAGGCCGCCTGAATACCTGATTCCAGAAGCTCCTGCCGGTTCTAATGAAACCGAAGGTAAGGTCCATAAAATCCCGGTATGGGGACATTATAATTTGGAATAGAGTATTCCACTATTTTATTGGTTGGAGACCATTTCGGTTTTGACTCCCTAAGTACAAAATTTGGCAGCTGCCTGTCCCGCCATAGCTTTATGCGACGGCGGATCAGCGATCAGCAGTCAGCTTTCAGCTCAGAAAAACAAAATATTGTCTGGCATTGGGATTATAATCTCAACCTAAAGGTATGGTTCCAGCACCTCATAAAAGTGGTTTGCCATTATTGAATATCCTTTGCTGTTAGGGTGTATGGCATCACTCATGAGGTCCCTTTTACCTATAATACCCTTATAAACATTGGGAACGAGGACAGAACCTGTTTCTTTTGCCAGTTCTTCATATCCCTTTCCAAAACCTCTCCCCCATACAGGTACATCTATACCGCCGATAACTACTAGAGAACCGTTAACCTGAAGCCTGATAATTATACTCTCAAGGTTTGTAAAGGCCTGTTCTTTACTCATCCTGTTTTTCAGGTCATTGCCTCCGAGCGTGATAAGGACATACCCCGGGCTTTTTTCAATGACATCATCCAAACGGGCAAGCGCGTCCACAGTTGTGTTTCCGGGAACACCCATATTGATTATTTCTCTTTTTATCATTCGGGACAGCTGGGAAGGATAATCCATCCCTTTTTTTGTCCCTGTTCCGTATGTCAGGCTGTCACCAAAACAGACTATGACGTCATTCTGCGGATTTTTATTCTTTATTTCATATGAGGAAGGAAAAAGGATGTATATTACTATTATTAACAGGCAGGCAGCTGCGATATAAACAGGTTTCATAAATATCCTCACTTGATTAAAATATATTTACTGATATCATAAAAAAAGAAAAAAGATAATGAAAGGTTAATATAATGAAGGCAGCGGAAGGAAAAGTCGGGAGAGTGTTTATTATTCGCCTTGAAGACGGGGATATTGTTCCTGGCTGTATTGAAAAATTCGCACTGGAAAAGGGTGTGACCATGGGGCATGCTATTCTTGTGGGAGGGATAGGTTCGGGACAGGTTGTGGCAGGGCCGAGATATTCGGATGAAATGCCTCCTGATCCAATGCTTCTGCCTGTAGACGGAGCCCATGAAGTGCTGGCATCCGGCATACTCGTTCCTGATGAAGAAGGTAACCCTGTACTACACATACATGGTGCACTGGGACGGTCAGGAAAAACACTTACCGGATGTCTTAGACCCGGGGTAACCACATGGCTGGTAGGTGAAGTAATATTATATGAAATATTAGGAGTTGATGCTAAGAGGATTATGGATGAAAGAAGTGGATTCGCTTTACTTTCTTTAAAATAGTTTAGGGGCAGACCCATGCTTGGCTCGACGTAGCTTTAGCGAAGGCGGCGGCTGCCCGATATGAATACATTTTAACATTTAATTTCTTGCCAAGGGAGGTAAAATTTATAAATGGATGTTACAGAAGAACAAAAAAAGAAGATTGAAGAGCTAGGAGCAAGAGAGTGGAATGACGAAGCAATAGAGGCGAGAGTCAGGAAATTCGTGTCAGAAGGTATTCCCCAAAAGAAACTTGAAAAGGAATATCTGGTTGCACACAAGGCAGAGATTCTTGATAGTGTTCAGAGAAAAGCGGAAGAATATAACTATATCACCAAGAACTGCTCCCAGGGGACAGCCCTGGCACTCCTTGATGAATTCGGGATGGGCAGTATGGAGGTTGTTAAGAGCCTTATGCTGTATCCGGGTATAGGCGGTACAGGTGATATGTGCGGGGGCGTAACAGGGTCCCTTGTTGCTTTTGGCCATTTTTTCTTTGGAGATGATCCTTTGGATCTTTCAAAAGTGGGGGATTTAATGTTTCTGGCACAGGACTTTATGGCCTTTTTTGAGGGTGAAATAGGATATTATTATTGCGCCGATATCCAGGAAAAGATCATTTTCGGGGAAAATATGGACCCCGGGGCCAGTGAGGGTAACATGAGTGCCTTTGCGGCGGCGAAAGGCTTTGAAAAGTGCGGGCTTCCTCCTGGAATCGGGGCAAGGCTGGCTGCTGGATTTATGATTGATAACTTTGATATGAGAGCGAAATAATGAAAGCCGGTATAAGGTATACGGTCTGCGGTGTATGGTAAAAACATAAATTCGAGATCGTATACCGTAAACCTCATATCCCGCCATAGCCTTGGCGACGGCGGATACACCTTGTACCAGTTAGTATACCCTCTCTTTTAATAATACCTGATAGCTCCATATTCAATATGAATTTGATTAAAGCTTCCTCGCATACACATAACTTATAAAGACCGGTATCAGCACAATAAGTGGAGCAAGAACTGAAATTAAAAATAACAACGGACTCTCTGATATTGGAAGAAAAAAAGTAACAATTCCGAATAATCCAAGTGGAATTGACCATATTATTAATTGCCGACCTCCATATTTATTAATTTTGTACCAATTTTCATCTGACTCATATGATTTTTTAAATCTTATACCATATCACTAGTGTCCGGTTAAGAATTAAATAAATTCAATTGGTTACAGTTAGTCTC
>JBHPCX010000057.1:0-23978 GCA_042573485.1 Thermodesulfobacteriota bacterium
ATGTTATAGCGACAGCAGGTAACGTAGCCATGAACAGCGGGGTAACGCTGATAGACCTTAGCGGAGCCGGTGGTACGAGCAACATAATTACAGCAGACGCTGGCACGATCAATCTTGCCGCGGTGATTAACAGCGGGAGTCCTGACGAGCTGGAGATAAACGGCGGTACGGGTATAACGTTGGATACGGTAACGATAGACAACCTGCTGGATATCAACCTTGATACAGGAGTGGAGGGAGCAGCCACACTTAGCGCCGGGATGATAAGCGCGGGTACCGTGACGGCAGACGGTGTTGGTACGAATGACACCATGACGTTTACGTCAACGGTTAACTCTACGAGTGCTGATGTAACGATAAACCAGCTTAGCCAGGTAAACCTGCAGGGAGATGTAACGGGCGCGACGGGAGTAACGGTAACGAATATAAGCACAGAGGTGGAATTAGCTGATGATGTTGATGTGACAGCGACAGCGGGTAATGTTGCCATGAACAGCGGGGTCACGCTGATAGACCTGAGCGGGGCCGGTGGTACGAGCAACATGATTACAGCAGACGCTGGCACGATTAATCTTGCTGCGGTGATTAACAGCGGGAGTCCTGACGAGTTGGAGATCAACGGCGGTACAGGTATTACGCTGGATACGGTAGATATAGACAACCTGCTGGACATCAACCTTGATACAGGGGCAGTTGGGGTAGCTACCCTTAGCGCCGGAACGATAAGCGCCGGAACAGTGACGGCAGACGGTGTTGGTACAAATGACACCATGACATTTACGTCAACGGTTGATTCTACGAGTGCCGATGTGAAGATCAACCAGGTGGACCAGTTGAACATGCAGGGCACTGTAACCGGCGCGACCGGAGTAACAGTAACAAACATAAACACCGAGGTTGATCTTGCTGGAGATGTAGATGTTATAGCGACAGCCGGTAACGTAGCCATGAACAGCGGGGTAACGCTGATAGATCTAAGCGGTGCTGGAGGTACGAGCAATCTGGTGCGCGCGAATGCTGGTACGATCAATCTTGCTGATGTGGTAGACAGCGCGGCAACTGGTCCTGACGAGCTGGAGATCAACGGCGGTACGGGTATAACTTTAGATACGGTAACGATAGATAACCTGCTGGACATCAATCTTGATACAGGAGTGCCGGGAGCAGCTACCCTGGCCGCCGGGACCATAAGCGCGGGAACAGTTACGGCAGACGGTGTAGGTATAGATGACACGATGACGTTTACATCAACTGTTGAATCTACTTCGGCAGATATAAGGATCAACCAGGTAGGCCAGGTGAACCTGCAGGGAGATGTGACGGGAGCCACCGGGGTAACAGTGACTAACGTAAACGTCAAGGTTGATTTAGCAAGTGATGTTGATGTGACGGCTACAACGGGTAACGTGGCGATGAACAGCGGGGTAGCGGTGATAGAACTGAGCGGAGCCGGGACGAATATAATAGAGAGCAATGGAGACGCACTTGTAAGCCTGTCACCTGTGGAATCATTTGTAGATGCTAATTTGACTGTAACATCGGAAGACAATGTAACAATTGGAACTGTAAATATAGGGGGAGGGTCACTGTCTGTCACAGTTGATGATGAAGGAGATTCCGCGGGAGCTGTAACTCTTGTTATTGACGACGCTATAACAGCAGAAAATATCACATTATCCGGAGGCGGTGATTTAAATGATGTTATTGATATTGATCTGGATCTAACAGCAGCAAATAACATTACCATACAGAATGCAAACGAAGTGGATCTCGACGGAAATGTTGATCTTACCGCGACATTAGGGACGCTGGATATGAATAATTCCGTTACGGCAATTGATTTGAGCGGCAGCGGATCAAATATTTTCACCGCGGGAAGCGATGTAGAAATGGCAGCTATAAGTGACAGTGTGGATGTGGATGAACTGGAGATTAACGCCGGCGCTGACGCAACTTTGGATTCCGTGGATATTGCAGGAGTCCTTGATATAGATATATCAGAAGGAGGTTTATTAAATTCCTTGACAGTAACAGGTTCTTTGAATGCTGGTCAGATTACGGTCAATGGAACCGGAGGAAATGACACGATTGATCTGGCAGGCAATATAAATGTTACAGCGAATAATGGCGGTATTGATCTTTATGGCAGCGGTTCTATTGATTCTATTCTCCTGAGCGGAGCTGGTGGAACGACTAATACTATGACAAGCAACGGTGCAGATAACGGAATAACACTGCCTGCAATTACAACAACTAACACTATTGATCTGGTGATGTCATCAGCAGGGAATATAGATTTGAACGGCAACATTGATCTTTCAGCCGGAAACCTTGAAATGACAATTGACAGTAACAGTGATGGAGCAATTTCTTTCGATATAGACCAGAACCTTATAGATATCACAAATTACTCAATTAGCGCAGGAACTGGTGAAACAATTAACATTGAAAACTTAATTGATATTGATGGTGACCTGTTAATTGATAGTGCCGAAAATATTTATATAAGTGATAATATCGATGTAACTACTGCGGGAGAGATAAGCATTCTGGATTCAATGCTTGTAGATCTTGGTGTAGGTGTTGACTTGTTGGCGGAAAACGGTGCAATTACAATAAATTCGACCTTAGCAGAAGAATTCCAACCTGATACAGACAAAATAAACCTTAGCAACACCAGTGGATTTTCTACAGGCACAGTTACTTTAACATCTGAGGGAGATTTTGATATCGACCTTGCTGATGTGCAGTCAGGCTATGATGCGGAATTGCTAATAACCTCAGACGGAAGTGCCTATCTTGATATAGTTAATGTAAATGCTGGTCTACTGGAAATTCAGGTTGATAACAATGGTGATACAGTCGGTACAGCAGAGAAGAAAATCCTTTTTGCTGAGTCCATAGAGGCAAAAGTGAAAACACTGGCCGGTAAAGATGATGGCGATCCAGACACGGATGATGTGGATGAAATTATTGCTTACAGCATAATAAGTGCTAACCCTATTGAATTTGGTGGAGACGTTATTCTGGAAGGGAATACACATTATGAAACAACAAGCGGTCAGCCGATCACCTTTCTTGGCATGATTGATTCGAATGGAGATACAGATGGAGACGGAACAAACTGGGATCTGACGTTAAATACTTCGGGAACAACAACCTTTACCGGCGATATTGGAAGTACAAATATAATAGGAGACCTGACAACTGACGCCTTAGGTAATACGGTTATTAACAGCTCGGTTATAAATGCGGAGAATGTGACACTGGGTGATAGTGTAACGATCTCAAACGATCTTACTATTGACACTCCGAATGGAGGGGCAATAATCTTCGGCGGCGATATAGATGGTAACTTCGACCTGACGCTTCAAGATCCGGTGACAATAGATGCTGCGGAGAATTTAAGCATTGATGTTGGAACTCTGAACATAAATGACACATTCACAACAACAGGAGGATTTGAAGTCAGCCTGATAACAAGTGATGCTGGAGCGGGAATCGGTGCTTCAGGTGACCCGGTTCAAACAACGACAGACGGAACACTGAACATAGAAACAAATGACGGTGATATATTTATCCAGGATACAGGAGACCTGGCAATTGGAACATTTGATGCAGGTAATGCAGATGTCAATATCACGGCAGCCGATGCCCTTACCGATGGATCAGGAGATGACAGCAATGCCAATGTTATTGGTGATACAATCAACATTGTAAGCGCTTCAGTAGGGACTGAAGTAGATGACCTGGATGTAACGGTATCCACCCAGTTGAACGTGAATACCACCAGCGGTCCGGGAGACATCTTTATCGAAAGCACGGGAGACATGCCGGTAGGAGTGATTAATGCGGGTGCAGCCAATGATGTGACCCTGGAATCAGTAGGAGATATATTAAAGTCAGATGAAACTTCATTAATTACATCTAATAATCTTACACTTAAGGCGGCGGATGGAATTGGTGCTGTTGACACGGATGGAAATAGTGCTGTTGACAATGATATCAGGATATCAACGGAAGGCACGATATCTTTTGAAACCAGCGGTTCGGAAATCATCGATATGAGTGATCCGGATAATCCGGATGATATCCGCAACTCGGGTGACATACGGATTACAAAAACAAACAGCGGTTTTGAAACAAGTAAATTATCTCTCCTGGACACTGATGATGCCACAGCCCAGTTTGTCGGCTTTACGATCGAAGCCGGGGATATTACAATAGATAAAAATATTGGTGACAGGTCAGATGATCTGTCTCTCACAGCTGTTGCTGGAAACATCCAGCGTCAGTATGTGGAAGAAGGACCTGATTATATTGTTTATGCCCGTGATCTTAAGATGGTAGTTGAAGCTGATGGTGCCCAGATCGGAACAACATGGGAAACAACGGTTGATCTTGATGCTGAAGGGATAGAACAATACATGCCCGGAACTGACACACCGGTCCTTATAAGTGTTGCCGGTGCTTTGACCGCATCAGCAAGCAATGGAGACGGAGGAATTTTCCTGGAAGTTCCTGGTTTAATAACAGAACTTCCCAGAGACGAAGAATTGTATGAAGCACAATACAGGGAACGCAGCCTTAGAATTAATTATATTGATGCAGGAGCGGAAGGTAACATTGGTTTAACTCTAGCAGGATCTCTAAATGGAGATACTCTTCCTTTAAGATATGATGATGAGACATTCCTGCCGGTATATGATGAAAGTAATACGGATTATATTTTTGATGGCTGGGATGATGCAATTGGTTCAATTGATAATTTTATCAGGGGTAATTACATTATAGCCAGCGCCGGAAGTGTCGGTATAAATATTCTTGACAGTGACCCCGACAACATCATTAACAGCATTGATGATACTTTATCTGCTCCGCCTCAAATGGATGTTGTTGACCTGATAATAATGCTAAATGACCCGACAATGACAGGACTTCACCCACTGTATCTGCTTGATGGAACAGGTCAAAGCAAGGCATCGGGTGACTATATTGGATTTATTGTAGTTGAAGACCCGATACCTGTTAAAACCAGTTCAGACGAATTGCAAAAACGTGGCGGTGGTGATCGGTTGCTGGATTATCCGCCTGATCCATTGATTGCATTTCCCGACAGGGTGGGAATAGTTCAGTTCGGTGATTTTAGTATTGATGTTGACGCAAATATTTTAGGTATATTGTCCAGTTCATCTCTGATAGTTTTCACTCCGCAGCAGGAAGCCCTTGAAAAATTGCTTTCCCAATCCGGCGGGGACAAATTTTTCTCAGACCCTCCCGTGGACACGAGGATACATTGGCCTGGAGAAGAAGACTTTGATGAAGGTTTTGATGAAGGTTTTGATGAAGGTTTTGATGAAGGTTTTGATGAAGGTTTTGGAGACGAAGATGCTACTGATAGTTCTGATAGAGATGGAACATACATAGATGAAGATGAGGATGAAGAGGTCGAAGAATGCGATGATGTGAATGAGAATGGAGTATGCGATGATGAGGAAGGGGAGGACGAGTTTACATACTTAAACCTGCCCTATCGAGGTGATACTCCTGACCTTCTGAAAGTGAAAAATATTCCAAGTCTTTTAGGCAATAATCCTGTATTAAGAGTGCCAGTCAAGCTGGCATATGTAATGTAACTAAAGCATTCCAATTAAAAGCCTTAATGATGTTTTTTTACATTAAGGCTTTTTCTATTTTATTAATAATAAATGGGGGTAACATTATAATGCGAACTATTATTTTAGCAATAATCGGCTGTTTTATATTAATGACAGTATCTGTTTCATCATATGCTGCTGACCGGGTTGGATATATAAACCTTCAAAGGCTGGTGAATGAATCTGAAATGGGAAAAGCAGCAAAAAATGATTTAATGAAGATTAGATCTGAAAAGCAGGCAAGCCTTAAAGCAAAATTAAAAGCACTGACTGACCTTAAAGCTGAAATTGATAAAAAAGACAGTCAAATGAGTCAGGATGAAAAGCGTGAAAAGACTAAAACCCTGAACAGGTTATATAAAGAGTATCAAAGGGACGTTGCGGACGCAAAAGAAGAGATTGCAAATGATGACCGTGAACTGGTTGCCAGAATATTAAAAAAGGCGGACGGGGCCCTGAAAAAAGTCGCTAAAAAGAAAAAGTATGCCATTATTTTAAAAGATCCCAATGCGATAGGTTATCTTGACCCGGAAGTAGATATAACAGACGCTGTGTTAAAGGAATTGAATAAGTAGGATATTAAAGGTCGTCTCTGGTTTATGGTTTTTACCCTGCGAATGCATAGTCGTCCGCTATGCTGTAACAGGGTAAACTACAAACCATGAACTATAAACTAAAAACGGGATTTTATTTATCTGAGGGTTTTGCACACCGGCAGCCGTAGATATTGCTGCTCTTTTCCTCAGGTTCTGATCTCCTTGAGGAAGCACGCAGGCTGCTGGCATTGTCTATAAAGGATGAGCCTTTCAGAACCCTCTCGTCACCGGTCTCCGGGCCCGTGGGATTTTCTCCTTCCCTTGTTCCGATAGCATGCCAGTCTTTAGTCCATTGATACACATTTCCTGCCATATCAAAAACCTCATACTGGCTTTTCCCGCTTTCATAGGTGGTCACGGGAGTTGTATCTTCCATCCATGAGTCGAGGTAATTGGCCTTTTCAGGGGCAGCCTCGTCTCCAGCCCAGGGGTAAATGTTTTTCTCGTTTCCCCTGGTGGCCTTTTCCCATTGGGCTTCAGTTGGAAGTTCTTTTCCGGCCCATTCACAATATGCTTTAGCGTCGGAATAGGATACCTGAGTAACCGGGTGGTTCAGATAATCATCCTTATCCTCGATACTAATATATCCATCAGGCTTTCTCCATGTAGCATCCGGATTTGTTTCCTGTCCTGTTTCAAGGAATACATAACCGGAGCCTTGTTCTTCAGCAGTTGTTGTATGGCCTGTTTCTTCAACAAACTTCATAAATTGTTCAATGGTAACAGGATATTTATCTATGAAATAAGGATCCAAACCTATTAACTGCTCCGGGGCTTCATCAGGTTCCGCTGAACCCATCGTAAAAGGTCCTTCAGGAATATGCACCATTCTACTGTTGTCTTTTTGATTGATGATTTCAACATATTCGGAAGTATTAAGGGAGGGACTTAACGCTTCATCAAATTCATCTATGTCAGGTATAACAACTTCTTCTGTTATGATTGTGCCCACTCCTGGTTGCGTGGAAATCCAACCCATTTTGTAGGCAGTAAAACCGCCAAGGGCGAGAATGATTACAGCGGCAGCGGCAATACCCCCTATCATTGCACCGGACATGCCCTTGCCTTTTTTCTTTTTTTTCTTTTTGAGTTTAATAGTGGAAGGCTCAATTATTGAAGTAGACGCCGGAGCGCCATCAACTGTTGTGAGTTCGTTGTCCACCAGCTGAGCAGAGTAATCCACGCCCGGTGTTCCCTCCCCCATGGCTTCACTGAATTCATCAAAATCCTGAAACCGGTCATCAGGGTCCTTCTCAAGGGCCGTTTCAATCGCGTTAACTACTTCCTCCGGAAGTCCTGAAACGTATGTGTCAACAGGTTCCGGTATTTCATTCAAGTGCCAGAACATTATTTGTGAGGTTTCATCAACATCAAAGGGCCGTCTTCCGGCAAACAATTCATAAAACACGAGACCAAGGGCATAAACATCCGATCTGGCATCAACTGTTTTGCTTGGATCAAATCTTTCAGGTGGAGTGTAATGTATTGAGAGCATGCTGGCAGCCGTATCGTGTGTGGCCGCTCCTGCGATCTTGGCGATTCCAAAATCCATGATCTTTGTGTTTCCCTGCTTGTCAATCATGATATTGGCCGGCTTGATGTCCCTGTGCAATATTCCGTTTACGTGGGCGTATTGAAACGCGGAAAGATTCTGCTTGGCGATTAGAAAAGCCTGGTCAAAGGGAAGTAAATTGTTTTCCTGTTCCTGCATCAGGTCCTTCAGTTCTCTCCCTTCGACATATTCCATTACGATAGCATAATTTGTACCATCCGGGAAAAATTCAATGAGCCGGCATATGTTAGGATGGTCCAGCTTTGCCAGGATCATTGCCTCATGGAAGAATTTCTTTACAACCTTCTGGTTGTCCAGTACCTGGGGATTAAGAATCTTCAAGGCAACCAGGTTTCCACTGGCTGCCTTTGCCTTGTAAACACTTCCAAATCCTCCCTTTCCAAGGGAACCGATTAATTCATAATCACCTATTATTTCAGACATTCAGGAACACCTCAATAAGTCACTTAAGTTGGTCAAACACAGAACAATATTTAATTGAATATTATAAACTAACCTTTAAAAAGACGGTCTGTCAATTCTGAAAAAAAGCCTGCCCCGGTATTATCAATCCTGGCAATTAAAACGGTAATATTATCATCTCCGCCGGCTTCAAGGGCCTTTTCTACAAGTTTTTCACAAATAGCCTGGGGCTCTTTCAGGTCATCAAATACCTTTAACATATCTTCATCAGGTATGTCTTTGTGTAATCCGTCACAGCACAGCATAACATACTGGCCAGGTTTAACTTTTACTTCCTTTTCCGAAACATCCACAGCCAGTTCAGGTTTTAATCCTATTGCTTTTGTTACAATGTTTCCGCCAGGATATGTCGGAGCTTCTTCTTCAGTAATATACCCCGCTTTTACAAGGCCGGCAACAATTGAGTGGTCTTCAGTAAGTTGTATTATTTCATTTTCCCTTATCAGGTAGATTCTGCTGTCACCTACATTGGCGTGGTAAAGTTTATCTTTTTTAATAACAGCGGCGATTGCTGTCGCAGCCATGCCCTGGATACTCCTGTCCGCGTCTCCCCGGGAAATGACTTCATCATTAGCCGTTAATACGGCATTATTAAGAGACTCAGGAATATTGGATGATTTTTTATTATAAAATTCATCCATAATTGTTTCAACAGTTAATTTGGATGCAATTTCGCCGCCTGCTCTGCCGCCCATACCATCTGACAATACCAGGAGGATGCCTTTTTTGGGCATACTTTCATCTTCAGGAACATGGAAGTCAAAATAATCTTCGTTTTTATCCTTTCTTTTACCTGTATCTGACAATGATCCTATTGTAACAAATCCCATGAACGCCTCTAATCAATATCAACAGCCCTTACCGGCCAGATAAACAATTCTTCACTTTTACTTTCATTCTGTATTTTCCCCCTGGCAAGGTCTGCTGCATATTTTCTTCCGGTTATAGTTTTATGGTCTGTTTTTGACCAGAAATAGGCATATGTGTTTACATTCCTGAATGGATGGCCGGCAGGCAACGTCGGGCTGGTTTGTGTTCTATCTATTATTTTACTGTTCCATTCTGTTGCCGTTGGCAGGCGCCAGCCGGTATATCCCTTATATTTTTCATTATTTAATTCGTCTATTTCTTTTTCTGCCTCATCATAGGACCTGATTGTCCTTAAGGGTGCATTAAACAACATCAGGCCGGCGAACCGGTCTGTTATTGTCCCGTCACCATTATCAATGTACCGTTCCACTCTCTGGCCGCTCAGCTTGTCAGATAATGTGCCATCTTCATTCGGTTTATATCTGTCTCCAAGCGGTTTGATTTTAATTAAGCCTGTAAAGGGGCGGCCGGAAGTTTCTGTTTCATTAAGTGCGGCAACTGAATAATCGACTTCCTCGACCTTATCGATATTTTTAGAAATTTTTATAGAAGTAGTCCATTCATTGCCTGATTTTTCCATCTGGTAGTTATTCCCCTCCAGGCTCAGAACAACTTTTACAGCTTCTTTATCCGTAGTTGACCTGAAGGTAAAGTCTCCTCCTGCCCAGTAGTCTGTTTTCGGGGTCACTTTTGTGGCTGTAACATTTACCGGCGGAGCCACGATAGTAATGGTTTTCTGCAGGGGAACGCTTGTTTTTCCATCTCGTGCTATGGCGGATATTTTTATATCTTTAGACCCGGTAACGGCAATGCTTGTTGAATAATCCCAGCTTGTACCGGCCCCGGTCATGGATATTTTCTTCCCGTCTATTTCAATAATGGCCTCACTTGCCGGGGCATTCATGGTCGCGTTTATGGAAAAACGCTCCCCTGCTAAAATTTGAGCAGGGCTTAAGGTCGTAGATAGAATAGCGAATTTAGATTCAAATTTACCTGCCAGCGGCCTTCCTGTTTTATCTTCTCTGTTTTTGGCAATTATTGAATATGCATTTGTGCCCACTTCATTTATCCGATGGGTATATTTCCAGTTCCTGCCTGAACCTGTCATTTCAAATAAGGAACCGTTTAAATCAAGAGAAACCGTTTCCGCGGGATTGTCGGTCTCAACTTCAAATACAAAATCTTCCCCGGCATAGCTGTTGGGGGATTGAGGCACTTTAACATTGGCCGGTGCACGCACATTAGCTATCCGGTCCTCGATTCGCAGGCTGACGGATCTGGCGCCGCCTTCTTTACCTTTATTATCTTTTGCCTTGGTGGAAATATCAAAGAAACCAAAATCGCTGATAGTTTTTGTGTAGGTCCAGTTCCTGCCCGAACCTTCCATTGGGTATAGCTTGTCGTCAATTGTTATGGTAACAGAATCTGCCGGTTCGGCTGTTACAGCTTTCCAGGTAAAGTTATCTCCAGGGTATCCCTTTGAAGGTGTAACAGTAAATTGTGCGATATCTATGCCCTCTTTTTTAATGGTTGTTATAGTCCCTTCCCGCTTCTTTCCCTGGATACCGTTTTTATTTTTAGCTGTTATTTCATAATTTGTTCTGCCTATGCTTGCGATTTTTGTCTCGTATATCCACTCTTTTCCGGAACCGGACATCGCGTAACTTTTTCCGCCAATTTCAACAAACACATCCTTGGCCGCCTCTTTTGTATCTACTTTAATCACAAAATCGATTCCCGCCTGTGGTGTAGCAGGCGAGATGGTAACCCGTGCTATATCGGGGATTCCGGGCGGTCTTTCCTCGGCGACAAGAGTTCCTTTGCGGGGCGCTCCCCGGTCATCTTCCGTATTAACTGCCGTGACTGTAAAGGATTGACTGCCGATATCAGGGATTTCACGTTTAAACTGCCAGTTTAACTCGGACCCCTGCATTTTATAGTTTTTACCGTTAAGGTTAAGTTCAACGTACTGTGGTGTATAGTCAGTGGTGACCTTTATGGTAAACAGATCTCCGGCATATCCCTTTGGTGAGGAAATATTTGTAATTTTTATTTTTGGTGCATTTATCTGGAGGAGACCTTTTTCAGGTAAACCTTCTATATCTTTTTCATTAAGAGCTATGACTGAATAGGAAATATTGCCGTAATCCGGTATTTTTGTCTTTAATGACCAGCTGGTTCCGGAACCCTTCATAGAATATTCTTTATCTTTAATAACAATGTTGACTCTTTTCGCGGGTGAATCTGTTTTAGCAGTGAAGCTGTAATCCTGCCCAATATTACCTTTTTTAGGCGTTACACTGGAGGAAGCGACCCGGACAATTCCCTCGGTTGGAACCATTGCTTCGACTGTCCCTGTCTTTTTTTCACCTTCAATATTATCTTCATTTTCAGCATATACTGTAAACTTGAAAGTACCTATACTTCTGATGGGCAGGGAAAGCTTCCAGGTTGTTCCATCGCCTTCACTCTTCATTGCCCTTGGTCTTCTTAAAATTCCAGGAATTTCGATGAGTACTTGAGCGTAGGTGGGCCTGTCGGTTGTTGCAGTAATAATGAAGTTTTTACCCGCTTCATCCTTTGGAGGAGAGGGAAAGGTTCTTGTAATATTGATTTGAGGTGCTTTTACAACCCGGGCAATAAGCGCAAATCCTTTCATGTCTTTTTCAGTCTTTTTTAACTTGGCATTCATGATTCTTGCGCCGGCGACTTTTAATGCCTCCGTTTGAAATTCCCTATTATAGATAAGATGCACAAATTCACTCACATCCAGCCAGTTTTCATCAAGGGCCTTATGGACAAAATAGGTGAACATACTTGAATCGTTATATTTTGTGCTTGGTTGTGTCCTTTTGTCACCAAAGGCTATTACCTGCCTTGATTTTTTTTCAGCCAGGTAGAGTATTTTTTTTCTGTATTGAGATTCCCTGGCGGGGTTATAGGGGATCCCGACTTTCTTTAACAGTTTTGTAGAAAAACGGGAGTCCGTTAATATTATTACATTCTTGGCCTTGAAATCACCAGACTCCAGGTAATAACTGCATATATCCTCATGCTTTAACCACCTTAATGGAGCACCTTTGTCTCCGTCCCTTGGAATCCAGAAGGTTTGTCCTTCCTCGTCTTCTTCACTGTGCCCGGAAAAAAAGATCAGAAGATTATCCTTATCAGTTAAGGAATTTTTATAGTTTGTGAGGTAAGAGCCAATAGTCCCGCCATCTGGTTTGTCCCCTGTTTCATCAGTGAGAAGCGTTATATTTTCAGGTTTAAAATCATATTTTTCCTTTAAAATTTTGGCTATTTTATTGGCGTCCTTTACAGAATTTCTGGAAGAGCCCCAGGCGCTGTCATTATATTTTTCTATACCTATTATAAATGCGTGATTGGTTCCGATCTCGGATGGAATGTTATCCGGTTGTGCAAACAGGTTTTCATTAGCCAGGGTTGACCATAACAGGCTTATGAAAATAAAAGATATGAACAGGACGAATTTCGAATTTTTCATCAATATCTATCTCAAATTAAGTAATGACCTTGTTAATTTGGAACTTCTCGATGATATGAATAATAAGCTATAATATATAGGATTTATTTTAGTAACTGTCAAGAATCATTTATGTTTTAAGTTTTTAGGCGAAATTAAAAATAAAGAAATAGGATTTGTTTTTTATGATAATATCATTAGGTTACCTTTTCATTCAAACCGGTATGGTTTGTGTACAAAGGTGAACATGTAATATTTATTTCAGGGGAAGCAATAGCGTTTTATAATATGCGGTCCAGTGTTATTTAGTCAAACTTGATTTTTAACCATAAAAAGATAATAATTTATTCAGTTCCGGAAATGAAAAACATAAAACTGTAAAGTCATAAATGGAGCATAATAACATGATACGGGCAAGGGATATAATGACAAAGGACCCTGTTACTGTTTCACCGGAAATGGAAATAGTACAGGCGGCAAAAATTCTTCTTGAAAGAAGTATTAACGGTGTTCCAGTTGTTGATAATGAAAAGCTTGTTGGCATTCTTTGCCAGAGTGATTTGATTTCACAGCAAAGAAGATTTCCTGTGCCATCGGTATTTACATTACTTGACGGCTTCATCCCTTTAAGCTCCGGTAAAGATATTGAGAAAACAGTAAGAAAAATGGCAGCGGCAATTGTAAGTGATGCCATGACGGTTGATCCTGTCACTGTTAACCCGGTCACGGAAATAGAAGAAATAGCCGGATTAATGATTGACAGAAATTTTCACACCATACCTGTAGTTGAAAATGAAAAGCTGATTGGAGTTATTGGAAAGGAAGATATCCTTAAAACCCTAATACCTTCATCCAGATAAAACAGGTAAAAATCCTGTCAGGATACCACACACAATTCTATGTAAGGATGGAGCCTGCGGCACCCTTTTATGACAACTATTAATATGTTTATAAACAAAACAACCTAACTAGGCAAAATTACTTGACATTTCAGCGGCAATAGATTAAAGAAAAATATCATCTTATCGTCTTAAGTTACCTGTACAATTTTATAGGATAGAATTATGAAAGCTCAGTGTCCCAAATGTAAGGCAGTATACAATATTGATGATTCAAAAATCCCTGAAAAAGGCGCCCAGGCAACCTGTGCAAAATGTAAAACGCGGTTTAATGTTAAGAGAGCTGATAAGAGAGCTGATAAAGCAATTGATAAAGGAGATAAAGCCGGGGAGCCTCAGGTGATCATAACCTGTCCAAGCTGCGGGCATGTCAATCTGACTATTGATAAATGCGGCCAGTGCAACGCGGTTTTTACAGATGAAGACAAGAAAAAACTGGGAATTAAAATATAATATCCATACCTGAAATTTTAAGGTTTTATATTTGCCTTTGCCAGGGACAGTGACGTTGATGCAGGAAACTTCTCTATAAATTCACCTAATACTTCGTTTGATTTTTCAAAATTATTTTGGAGCCTGTATATTCTTGCCAGGCTTAACATTGCCTGCTCCTTAAAAAAATCATCCGGTCCGGACAATATTTTTTGAAGGGAACTGACAGCTTTTTCATACTCGCCCTTTTCTTCATAACAAATTGATAGAGCAATCATTGCAAGGGACTGATAAGGCTCTTCCGGGGTTTTGTCTAAAAAATCTTGATATCTTGTGATGGCTGAGTCATAGTTCTTTTCAAGAAAATCGATATAGGCAAGTTCAGGAAGTGCAAGCCGGGAAACATCGGAAATGCCATATTCTTCTACCAGCCTGGTAAAGTTTTCTCTGGATATAGCCAGATCCTCTTTATTCATGTCCGGTTTCATATTGTTAGAAAGGCTTGAGTAGGCAACAGTATAAATATTGTGTGCCTTATTGTTTTCGTTTTTCAGATAGAAGTAGATACCAATGTAGATAAGTATAACAGCAAGCAGACAGCAGCCCACAATTTTAAATTGACGAGTGTGTTCACTTATAAATATTATTGCCCTGGAAGAAAAATGAATGAACTCATCATTTGTTTTAAGAAGTTCTTTTCTAGATAATTTTGTTTTTACCATCTGTTTTCCTCTGTATGTTAAATGCTAAATCCGGGTTAAAAATGTCTAGCAGACACGCTATATACAGTCAAGAGAAAAAGAAACGGGTTTTCACTGGCGGAACTTTATTAAAGGGAAGCAATTCTATTTTAATGACAAGATATGGACAGTATTTTACATTACCTGGATAATTTACCTGATTTTATGCTTTATATTTTCCTGGGATTCGGTACCTTCATGGAAAATATATTTCCTCCTGCTCCCGGAGATATGGTTGTTGTGTTGGGAGCATTTCTGATTGGTACCGGAAGATTGAACTTTATAATGGTCTTTATTTCAACGACCGCGGGAAGTTTCCTGGGCTTTATGACCCTGTTCTGGCTTGGACGCTATCTGGGACGCAGGTTTTTTATAGAAAGAGACTACTTCTTTTTTAAAAAAGACCACATTATCAGAACAGGCAACTGGTTTAAAAAATATGGCTACTTTATAATTACACTCAACAGGTTCTTTCCCGGTGTCCGTTCTGTAATATCCATAGCAGGAGGTATGTATAAATTAGAAACAATAAAAGTAGCATATCTGGCCCTGATAAGCTGTTCCCTGTGGAATATTGTCTGGATGTCTATTGGATATACTCTTGGAAATAACTGGGGTGTTGTTGAAAAAAAACTCACTTATATCTTTGCCCGCTATAACATGATTGTTTTCAGCATGTTTCTGGTCCTGTTTGTTTATGTCATTCTCCGAAAGAACAAAAATGATTAATTAATACTTTTCCATAAATTATTTATTATGGATTGAATAACCAATGTTTGGTTATATTTCTCTTTTTAAACATTTTAGTGATTACTGACCGCAATTCGACAGGCTTATTGCCTTAAGTTTAACCGAAAGGCTGAAATTTGACAGTTTGCCCTCTTCTGATGGGAAGATAACCATCCATAGGCGGATAATCACCTTAAATTACGAATTGATGCTGTGTCAGGGCTTGACACATGAATAGTGTAATTTTACTATAGTAAACGGCTTTGTGCCTGTTTATGAATTTATTTCTCAGAATTACATTTATACTCCCCGGTTTGTATTACGCAGGGAGTGAGGCTCTATAACCTGAAACAAAAAAAAATAATCTTGGAATATCCGGAGAATAAAATATGTCAAATGTAGTGGTAATTGGTACTCAGTGGGGTGATGAAGGAAAAGGAAAGGTCGTTGATCTTCTGGCGGCAAGAGCAGATATGGTCGTTAGATTCCAGGGTGGAAACAATGCCGGTCACACTCTGGTTGTTAATGGTGAACAGACCATTTGTCACCTTATCCCTTCAGGGATACTGCATGATGGAAAAAGATGCCTGATAGGAAACGGGGTTGTTGTTGATCCTGAAGTACTGCTTAAGGAAATAGCTAATCTTACTTCAAAGGGCATATCAATCTCACCTGAAAACCTGTCCCTGAGCGAAAAAGCGCACCTTATAATGCCTTATCACAGGGCTATTGATATAGCGGGAGAAGAAGCTAAAGGCAAGGATAAAATTGGTACAACCGGCCGAGGGATCGGTCCCTGTTATGAGGACAAAGTGGCAAGAAGGGGTGTAAGGGCGGTTGATCTTCTTGATCAGGAACTGCTGGAGCAAAAAATTCGTGCCAACCTGGAGGAAAAGAACTTTTACCTGACAAATCTGCTTAATGCTGAACCCCTGGAATTTCAGCCTGTATATGATCAGTATATGGAAATGGCTGAAATCCTGAAGCCTTATATAAAAAATGTGTCTATCCTGGTAGACCAGGTTGTTAAAAAGAATGGGAAGATACTGTTTGAGGGTGCCCAGGGCACTCACCTGGATATCGATCATGGGACATATCCCTTTGTAACATCCTCCAATCCTGTTTCAGGAGCAGTCTGTGCAGGAGTTGGCATAGGACCTGACAAGCTTCATCATATTCTTGGGATAGTCAAGGCCTATACCACGCGTGTTGGCTCCGGACCTTTTCCAACTGAGCTTCTGGATGAAACCGGGAACTATATCCAGGAAAAGGGCGCGGAAGTTGGTGCTACTACAGGAAGGAAAAGGCGCTGCGGCTGGCTTGATCTTGTAATGATGAAAGATTCAATCAGGTATAATGGCTTGACCAGCCTAAGCATGACAAAGCTTGATGTGCTGACCGGCCTTGATACTGTCAAGGTGTGTGTATCCTATGATATCGATGGAGAAAAGATAGATTACATGCCCGCCAGTTTAAAGGATCTTGCCGGATGCAAACCTGTTTACGAGGAGTTTCCGGGCTGGAAGGAAGACATATCATCTGCAAAGTCTATCAAGGACCTGCCGGAACAGGCAAAGAATTATATAAAAAGACTTGAAGAAATAATGGAATTACCGTTCTCAATTATTTCGGTTGGCCCAATGAGGGATCAGACGATTGAGGTTTCCGATCCTTTTTAGATTTGTATTGTTTTCCATGTGAGCCTGTTTCATAATGTCGAAATGAAATTATGAAACAGTATCTATGCCGGAATGACTTAAAATATATTCATTCCTGAAGTACTTAATTCAGACTTGATCTTGGTGTTATAAGCGATGACTTAAGAAATATGCTTTTTATTATACAGTTATAATTTGTATTGTTGAAATCCAGAAACTCTGAATCAGGTGACCGTGGTTAAAAAAGTTCTATTAATAATACTTCTTTTCATAACTTTCCCGGAACTGTCCCTGGCGGATGGTGAAATCCTTGTAGTTCAGAGTATCAGGATTTCCCCCTATGAAGACGCTCTCCATGGATTTTTAAGTGTCTCGAATCCAGAAACAAAACGTCTTATCTTATCTGAGTTAAAAACATCCGATCTTACCAGAGAAATTGAGAATACTATCCCCTCCCTGATTGTCGCTATTGGTCATGATGCTCTTGAGAGTGTGAAAGAAATCCGGGATACCCCGGTTATCTATCTTATGGTCTTGTCCCCCCAGTTCATACTTACACATGATGATAATTTCTATGGTGTCAGCATGAATATATCACCAGAAAGGCAACTGGAAATATTTTTGAAGGTTATTCCAGACCTTAATAATATCGGCTTGATATATAACCCCCGGAACACAGATGAACTGGCAAAAAAAGCCGTTGAAACCGCGGAAAAAAACGGCATAAGGCTTATTACCTGGGAAGCCTCCAGGGCCAGCGATGTCCCGAATATGATTAAAGAGATGGCCGGTAAAATCAAGGCATTCTGGATGCTTCCCGATACTACTCTCATGACACCGGAAACGATAGACCTTCTTCTCATTACTTCCATGGAAAGAAACATACCGATTTTCACCTTTTCGGACAAATACGTTGAAATTGGAGCATTGATGTCCGTAGCTGTGGACCCCTATGATATGGGAAGGCAGGGTGGAGAATTAGCACAAAAACTAATCTCCGGAGATATTGAAGGAGATGGAAAAAGAATATTCGCCGACAAGGAAGTGATAACCCTTAACGTAAAAATAGCTCAAAAACTTGGTATTAATCTGAACCGGGAACTTAACTTGGATGCCAGGGTGATTAAATAAGGATAGAACATGAATTCTATTCATAATTGCTGTTATCTTTTTGATAGCCGGGTTTGTCTTTATATATTCAGCATAAAACTCTTTGTGCTGTTTGCCTTTATTGTTTTTATTGTCTTTTCCTCCTTCACTGCAATCTTTATACACCTTGAAAGTAAATCTCTGAACGATTCACTTATAAAGGACGGTAAACTCCTCACCAGCATACTGGCCCAAAATACAAGGATAGGTGTTTTTTCTGAAAATGAAAACCGGCTTAAAGATTCGGTTGAGGCAATTTTTCAGCGGGATGATATTCTGAGCATATCCATATACAACAGGGAAGGCGTACTTCTACACAATAAAAAAAGAACAGGATTCAAGGTTCCTGAAAAACCGAAAGAAGAAAAAATAGCCTCTATCATTAAACAGTTCAGGGTGTCAGGAGAGATTATATACTATAAAGATCAGGATGACCTTATTTTCTGGGCCCCGGTCCTTTCAAGAGGTAATTATTCATTAGAAAGAACGATTTTTTCCGAAGAATCTCCCATACAGAAACAAGACCCTTTAATAGGTTATGTACAGGTAACTGTCGGGAATGACAAACTGAACAAACAGCTTAACAAGCTTTTAGTCAGGAGTATCATAATTGCTGTTATCTTTTTGATAGCCGGGTTTGTCTTTATATATTCAGCCATGAAACGAGTAACAAAGCCTCTGGAAAGGTTAACGGTTGCTGCTAATACTTTCAGTGCTGGCAAGATAGTTGAAAAAGTAGATGTGGAGACGAAGGATGAAATAGGCAACCTCGCGAATGCTTTCAATAATATGGTGGACTCTATTAATTGGAGAGAACAGGCATTGAAAGAAAGCGAGGCAAAATACCGCAGCCTTTTTGAAGAATCAAGAGATGTCATTTTTATTATAAACACCGAAGGCAAATTTATAGACGCCAACCAGGCAGCCCTTGATCTTTTCAGTTATTCAAAGGACGAAATACTTGCTATAGGACTGGATGACCTGTTTCTTCACCCCGGTGAATTTAAGAATATAAAAGAATATATAGGTACTGATAATTATATCAGGAACAGAGAAGTCAAATTTAAGAAAAAAGACTCTTCACAGCTGGACTGCCTTCTTACTTTAAGCGCAAGGAAAGCGAATGGCAGGGAGATTCTGGGCTACCAGGGGATTATCAGGGATGTGACACATCAGAAGGCGCTTGAAATGCAGCTTGAGCAGGCTCAAAAGATGGAGGCAATCGGTACCCTGGCAGGAGGTATCGCCCACGATTTCAATAATATAATCAGTATAATCATGGGGAATACGGAGCTTGCCAAGTTTGACGTACCTGAAGATAATAAGGTGTTAAAAAATTTAAATGAAATCTATGAAGCATGCATTAGGGCAAGAGACCTGGTAAAACAAATCCTTATATTCAGCCGCCAATCCCGACAGGAGATTAAGCCCATAAAATTAAGCAAATTAATCAAGGGAACCCTCAGCCTTATGCGGGCCACCATCCCTTCCACTATTAAAATACACGGAGACATTCCGGATATCCAATATTCTATAATGGCGGACGAAACACAGATTAACCAGATCATTCTAAACATGTGCACAAACGCTGCCTATGCCATGAAAGATAAAGGAGGTGTGCTGGAAATCAGACTTGAGCATGTAATCCTTGATGCTGAAAAGGCAGTGTCCTATCAAGATTTGGAGCCAGGCGGTTATTTCGAGCTGATCTTTAGTGATACCGGTGTTGGTATTGATAAGGAAATAGTCCAGAGGATTTTTGATCCCTATTTTACAACAAAAGAGAGAGGCGCGGGAACAGGGCTGGGACTTGCCATGGTTCATGGAATAATCAAAAACCATAGAGGCGCCATTTTCGTAAATAGTGAGGTTGGTAAAGGCAGTGAGTTTCATATCCTGCTGCCAAGCAGCAGAAGTTATGTTGATGACGAGATGAGTGAAAAGATAAGTCACCCCAAAGGCGATGAACGGATTTTACTCGTGGATGACGAACAATCTGTAATCACCTTTATGAAATCATTACTTGAACGCCTCGGGTACCAGCTAGAAGCCAGTTCAAACGCCATTGAAGCACTTGAAATATTTAAGCACCACCCTGACTCCTTTGATCTGATTATTACTGATATGACTATGCCGGACTTAACCGGTCTGGACCTTGCCCGGGAGGTTATAAGAATTTGTCCTGATACACCGGTTATTATCTGTACAGGCTATAGCGATAAAATCGATGAGAAAAAGGCCAAAGAAATTGGGGCTTCTTTAATCATGAAACCCTATGTAATAAGTGAAGTCGCGGTATCGATAAGAAAGATCCTTGACAAAAATCAATGACATTTAAAAACAAACATTCAGATATTTTTCTTAATCTCAAAATGAATTTTAATATCAGGAAGCCTTAAACGTCTTTGCCTCTTCCCTGCCTTTTATGCTGTTAACCGTTAGAAGCACCATAAAACCCAGGATGAAAAAAGTAACCAGGAAGAGGATAGCAAGCCTCGAACTGCCGCTCACATCCTTAACAACACCGAAAAGAGAGGGCCCGAAAAACGGTCCGACCTTGTTGAAAATCGAGAAGAAGCCGAAGAACTCCGCGTTCATGTTTTCAGGTATCATGGAGCCATATAGCGACCTGCTCATCGCCTGTGTTCCACCCTGGACAAGGGCGACAAGTACTCCCAGTATCCAGAATTCCAGTGCAGTGGTCATTTGCATTGCAAAAAGCACTACTACTACATAGACAGAAATGCCCAGCAATATAGAGGCCTTTGTTCCAACTTTCCGGGCAAGCTTGATATATGCGAAGGCCGCGGGAAAACCCAGGATCTGAATCATCAGTATGGCACCGAAAAGGGTGTTGTCTCTTAGGTTGAGCTCTGATACTCCGTAACCGACCGCGACAAATTGGATTGTGCCGATCCCGGCGTTGTACAGGAGGAAGGCAAGCAGCATACGGCCGAGGTTCGGCAGTCTGCGGATCTTTCGAAGGGTATGTACAAGGCGGCTGAATCCGGCGCCCACATATCCGAATCCCTGAATCCCTGCTGACCTCTCCCCTTTTTCTCTCACATATCTAAACAGGGGTATGGTGAATAATGCCCACCACATCGCCACAAACAGAAAGGTCATCCGGGTTGCATCCGCTTTTTCAAAACCGATCAGCTCGTTACTCATGATAAGACCAATACAGATAAAAAGAGCAATTCCCCCGCCCAGATACCCCACGCCAAATCCCGCGGCAGAAATAGCATCCATACGTTTTGGATCGTCGGTCAGTTCCGGGAGAAAGCCGTCATAGAAGATGTTGCCGGCACTCCACAGAAAATTCGCCATTATATACAGTATGGAGCAAAGCAGGTAATCTCCTTTAGTAACAAGGCTGATAGCCGCGGTTGCTATGGACCCTGTGATTACACAGAAACCAAGAAAACTCTTTTTCCCGCGGGACAGGTCGGCAATAGCACCGAGCGCGGGAGCAACAAGGATAACAAGAAACATTGAAACAGCGGTAGTGTATGACCAGAGGGCGAGACCGCTTGTGTGATAGATACCTCCGAAAAAAGGTATTTCTACATGCTGGTGATCGACAAAAAGAGTAAAGTAATATTTTTGAAGAATGGCTGTAGTTATACATGTCATGAAAGCGGAATTAGCCCAGTCATACATGCACCATCCAAAAATTGTCCTGCTATCCTTTGTTATATTCATTGGCATCTGTTTCTGTCTTTTTTATGCTTTCAGGTTTATTGATCAAGCCGGGCGGCAAGGTTATCAACCAAGTCTTTTATGTGTCTACTCTGTTCTTCCAGTCGCTGTGAAACTCTATGACGAAATGTTTTACGGAGCCTCCTTAAAGAAATGGGAATTCCCCATCCTCCCTCGTAGAGCCACTCCAAATAATATAGAGTAAAGTAGGACAGAGGAATAACTAAAATAGCAAAAATAATCGAAACAGCCAAACCGAAAAATATATAAAGAAGCATGGCTTCCACCAGGAAGGTGAAGGGAAAGAGAAATAAAGAACATGCTACCTTATGAGTGGCTGCCTGTGCCCTATCATATTTTTTATAGTGCTTCACAATAAAATTAATTATTTGGTATGGCAGGAATGTCAGCAAACATCCAATGGCGGCAAGGGGAAGACCTGCCAGGCCCAAAAGAAAGCGTTTTGTTGAACGGGTTCTATTATCTCCGGGAGGATAGTGCATTTTATCAAGGAAATTTAATAATTTTTTATGCCTTGAAAGCATCCGGCGTAATTGGTCGATTTCAGAAACGCAGCGATCACGCAGGGCAATCAGTCCGGCTTCAAACTGCTTAAGCCGTTCCAATCTTTCTAACCATGAAGCGCTGTTTTTTTCTCCGCTGTATATCCTCTCCAGATAAAGCATTAGTTTATGATCAAGGAAATTGTCTGACTGAAAAACACATTCTTTCAGGGCCTTACCTATTCTCTCAGTTAATTCCTGTACAGCGTCTTTAGGTGAGGTGCTGTATTTTTTTATAAGATCATTTGCATTCAATGGTTTGGCGATCCAAATAACTACGGACGATCTAAAAATCGATCCCTGTTCATAATTCAGCCCTACAGGTACAACAGGGCTGTTAATATTCTTCTCATGGGCCATAAAAAATAACCGGGCGGCACCTGTTTTTATGGCTGACATCCGGGGCTGAGGGAGCGAAACACCTTCAGGAAACATGGTAATTGAATCACCTGAAGCCAGAGAGTCAATGCATGAGTTAAAAAAAGCCCTGTAATCGACCTCACCATCCGCATCTATTCGGCGAGTGACCGGGATCGCGCCCATTTTGCGCATAAGCCAGCCAAGCAGCGGGATTTTAAAAAGCGGGGCTTTTGCCACAAAATGAATCCGGTATTTAGATGGCAGAAAGGATAACAATAACGGGTCTATGAGCGCGTTTGGATGGTTGGGTGTAAAAATTGCCTGGTTCGTTGACGGCAGATTTTTAAGTCCTTTTACTTTTATCTCCCGATAAAAAGTTTTCACGATCAGCTTAAAAAATTTAATAAACATAAGCTATGCCCTGTATAATCTATGAATATCACTTTAAACCCGCACTCATTAATGAATCAATAATCCGGTCCTGGTGAGACACCTCTTTAAATCGCATAATATTTCGTGCTGAGTCTAATGAAAATTCAGGATCCAGCTTAAGTATTTCAGCAATATGAAACCGTGCCTGTTCTTCCTGGTCAAGCTGTGAGTATACACTTGCTAACCCTATATGAGCCCACATGGGTGTGATTTCACCAATTTTACTTTTTTCAAGAAGCTTTCTGTAGGCTAAAAGCGATTCTTCATATTTTTCTTCCATACAATATGAGAGCCCTAAAATAGCTAAATACCAGGCGGGGACATTGGGGCTGAGCCTCATGGCCCTTTCAGCCAGAGAAATGGCTTCCTTGAAATTTCCGGAAAAACAAAGGGTCTGGGCAAGAATCATGTGGCTTGTTGCGTCATTCGGAGATAATGATAAAGCTGTCCTCCCCTCGTAAACTGCTTCTTCGTGCTGTCCTTTAATAAGATAAATAAAACTGAGCGCGGTCCGGGCGTGTGGCAAATTACTCTCTAACGACAGGGCTTTCTGTGCCAGTTCAGCAGCCTGCACAAGAGATGCCGCTGGTGAATTGCTGAAATTTAAAAAGGTATCGATTATATGAGTCCATGCGAGTGATGCCCATGCAAAGGCGTATTCGGTATCTTCGG
>JBHPCX010000058.1:0-23117 GCA_042573485.1 Thermodesulfobacteriota bacterium
ATATAAATAAGTGTAACGGGTGCCATGCCTGCCAGATTGTTTGCAGCCTGAGCACTTGTCACCGTCTATTATCACAAGACCGTCATCTCTCTTGTATATAGCGTCTTCAACAGGACAAACATCTATACAGGGGGCGTCATCACAATGCATGCACAGGTTAGGGCGATATGCTACCTTTACCTTTGGCACCGTTCCTCTTACACGCTGGGTGAGTTCCATCCAGAACTGTCCCGTATCAGGCTGTGGTTTTGCTATGGGTGTCCAGTCATTACCCACGTGCTCATCCTTGCAAACAATCTGGCAGGCATGGCACCCGTTACACTTATTTATATCTATTACAAATACTTTCTTTGACATTTCTACCTCCTCTTCTCAACCCAGGCATCAAAACGCAGACCTGAACCAGGATCATATTCTCTGTTGAAGGCCTCAGGGTATTCACTCATCCATTTACCCATCTGTTCAGGAGTAACCTTCTCGATATCCACAAGAAAACCGCTGGTAGCCTGACCCGCACAATGCTTGGATGTCAGCCCGGCCGGTGTAACCGTGTTTATGGCGCCTCCCCTGTCCAGTGTTTCGTGAATCGCATCATGTCTTGCTCCATGGTCCACAGAGACAACTCCGGGCATTATTCTCTCAAAAACACGCGCCCCGCATAAGCAGCCGCCTCTTTCATTAAGGACATGAACAATATCTCCGTCTTTAATGCCCCTCTTCTCGGCATCATTAGGATTGATCCAGCATGGCTCATAATTATACCCGTCAAAACCTTTTACCTTGCCTGTAAAGGCTTCACGTGTCCACGATATATCATCACACTGGGCATGGACTCTCCACCTGCCGTGATTGGACATCAAAAGCAAGGGGTATTTCTCGGCCCTCTCGCTGGATATCCTTTCATCATGGGTTTCACTCTTTTCTATCCACTTGGGAATAGGCCCGCGCTCTATATCTTCTGGAAAATTCTTCGCAATACGCTCTGAATAGAATTCGAGCTTTCCTGAAGGTGTTGGCAGGGGATTAGCCTCGGGATCATTGTAAAAGTCATATAGACCCGCTGTATCATCCTCCCAGTCTTCCGCGACGGGCAGGACATAATAACCTTTCTCTATAAACTCTTCCCAGTCTACGTATTTGTCAAAGCCCATACCATCAAAAACATCCTTTATCAGTTCAGAAGATGACCTTCCTTCCGTAACCTCATCGTAATAACCCAGTTTCTTGGCAATTTCGAGGACTGCTTCATAGTTGGTTTTTGCTTCTCCAACAGGCGGGATAGCCTCTTCCATGCGAACCAGGCTCTGAAAGCTTTCCCCGTCCCTTACGCATGGTGAAATATCATCTGTCTCTATTGTAGTCTTGACAGGCAGGATTACATCTGCGTGCAGGCAGTCATTCTCCAGCCAGGGATGCTGGGCAACGATAAATTCGATCTTGGGGCTCCTTGCTGTTTCAGCAATATGGTGTCCGTGACCCCAGCAGGTAATCCGGCATGGTGTATCAGACCACATCATCTTGATCTCGGTACCACCCTCCTCTTTGGGTATTGGGTAGGTGTACTTAACAAACTGGTCCGACGTGGGCACTTCATGTCCGCCGGTGCCCCAGAAATTGATCGGAGGATTATTGATTGCCTCCTCTATTAGTGTTTTGGGAATCATCTGTTTTCCCCATGCCGTCGGGGTTATGCTGTGGGGCTTTAGAAGCCTGTCCCCATACTGGCTGCTTTTCAGGCTCTCAAACATACCCATGTGGCTGCCGGTCTTAGGAGCTACTATGTTTCTGGGCATTCCCTGGTAGGCAATCTGGGCCTGGTGAACACCCGGTTTTCCCAGTCCCTGCATTCCAAGGAGGACAACCTCAAGCCTTGCCGGCTCATGGGCCAACGGGCCTCTTATCATACCGCCGCCGAAATAGTGACCTATGGTAGTCACCTTCTTTGCAAAGTCTCTTGCCAGGGCCTTTATGGTCCATTCGGGAACTCCGCACTTGGGTGATGCCCATTCAGGTGTCTTGGGAACTCCGTCCTCTTCGCCCATGACATAGGCCTTTACCTTGTCAAAACCTACAACGTGGGTATCAACATATTCTTTGTCATAGGTGTCTTCCTTGATCCAGGTATAAATAATACCCAGCTGCAGTGCAGCATCTGTATTGGGGAGTACCGGTATCCATTTGTCTGCATGGATGGCAGCCGCGTAGTTCAGATCCGGGTTGATATAGACCTGTTTGATCCCGATTTCTTTCCAGAAACGGACAACGTTGCTGGCATACTGCCCCCTGAAACCCCAGGGTGTTGTTTCAGGGTCACCGCCCCACACCAGGAGCAGTTCAGTATGATCAGCGATGTCTTTAACTATGTTGTTGGCCGGACTCATCATACCTATGAGGCCTGAACCCCACATATGTTTTGAACCCCAGTACCAGCCTTCCCATGAGTCAGGGTTCCTGACCTGCTGGGTAAATCCGCCCATCTTGTCCAGCAGCAGGGAGGAGGAACCATGTGTGGCATGGACAAACATGCACTCGCCGTGACCGTCTCCCTGGATCAGGATGGCCAGTGGTCCATATTCCTTGTGTATCCTCTTTATCTCCTTGGCGATAAGCTCCGCGGCCTCATCCCATGATATCCTGACAAACTTGCTCTTTCCCCTGTTCTGGGTGTTGCGATCACCATCCGGATCAAAATCAACCCTCTTTAAGGGATATTTTATCCTGTTGGGTGAATATACCCTTTTTTTATAGGCAAGGCTGAAAGGTGATGGAAGGGCCTTCATCATTGGTTTCAGGGTCTTTCCGTTCTTGCTCATTTGCCATGGATTGAAAGTTTTGGAATCATATTTAGCATCATAATGCATGGGTCTGATCCTTACGATCTTGCCATTTTTGACATCAACCGCACAGGGAGCTGCCCCGAAGATCCCGCCGCTGAGCCCGAGGGCCTTGTATACCGTTTTGTCGGCCTTGCTCGCCAGCGGATCTTTTACTCTTTTTTCCGTTTTATCTTTTGATGTTTCTCCCGGCATTAAATCCTCCTTCAAGTTAATTTGATAAAAATTTCTTTTTTAAAAAAAACAAAATATATAGGGCCATGTTTTATATGTCAAACTAAAATCATTCAAATGGAATATCGCCAAGATTCCTGTCATCATCAGTAGATATAGAATCAATTGTAATGGAGTTTCCATCCTTTTCCAGCTTGAGTGTAAAAGTCCGGTCATCCTTTAATCCCCTGAACCAGAAATCACCAAACTCATCTGTCTCGGCTGTAAATGTTTCCTTGCTTTCTATATCTGTAAGAATACCTTTTGCTCCTATGATAACTTCCTCCTCAACAGGATCATAGAGTGTTCCTGCAACCCATTTCTTTGGTGTATTCAGGTAATAAACCCTTGTCTTGAGGTCGATTCCGGGCTTTATGGGTTCCGCCTTTTCAATGTACTCCTTCAGATCCTCTTCCTCCCCGAATCTCAAGGCATCCGTGGGGCAGTTGTCCACGCATCTCGGTACTTCCCAACCGTCATCAAGGAGATGCGCGCACCCGGTGCACTTCTGGGCTATATTCAGCCCGTTGTTCATAAAAACGGCATTATAGGGACAAGCATCCATGCAGAGTTTACATCCTGTACATTTATCGCCGTCAATTATTACAAGGCCGTCGTCTCTCTTATAGATAGCTCCGGGTTTACAGACCTCCATACATGGCGCGTCATCGCAATGCATACAAAGCCTCGGCACATAAGACACCATAACCTTTGGTACTGTACCCCTGGTTTTTTCTCTTATTCCTATCCAGAACTGGCCGGTATCAGGCTGGGGCTTGGCATAGGGAGTCCAGTCATTGCCTACATGCTCATCCTTGCAGGCAATCTGACAGGCATAACAGCCGTTACATATCGAAAGATCTAATACAAAAGCTTTCATTATTCTTCACCTCCCTCTATCCATCCGTTTACACAAAGTCCGGAATCAGGATCATATTCCTTTTCAAATGCCTCCGGATAATTTTTTCTCCACTGGTCCATCTCTTCCATGCTCAATCTTTCAACCTGGACAAGGTAACCTGTTGTTGCCTGGCCGACCGCGTTTCTTGAAGATGTGCCTGAACCTGATATCGTGTTAATTGCACCTCCACGATCTATTTCACCTGGCTTTATCATATCAATCCTGGCGCCATGGTCCATGTATGCAACTTGGGGGAACAGCCTCTCAGTAACATAGGCACCAGCTAAAACTATTCCTCTTTCATTAAAGACCTTTACTATATCACCATGTTTGATCCCTCTTTTTTCAGCTTCAGAGGTATGAATCCAGCATGGTTCATACATGTATCCGTCCCATCCCCTGATTTTACATGTAGGGGCTTCCCTGGTCCATGATATATCATCAGCCTGGGCATGTACTCTCCACCTGCCGTGGTTTGACATAAGTATGAGTGGAAACATTTTGGCACGTTCGCTGGAAAGTCTTTCATCGTGGGTAATGCCCCTTTCAATCCATTTTGGTACCGGAGGTCGCTCTTTATCATCAGGAAAATTCTTCTCAAGTGATTCAGAATAGAATTCCAGCTTTCCGGTAGGTGTTGGCAAAGGATGTTTTTCCGGGTCATCATAAAACAATCTCAATCCCGGAGAATCTTCTTCCCAGTCTTCGGCCACACTGTATAGATAGTATCCCTTTTCCTTGAATTCATCCCATGTAGTTAGCTTATCAAGATGCATGTTCTCAAACATCTCTTTTTTCATATCTTCATCAGATTTCCCGCCGGTCATCTTCTCTTCCATTCCAAGCTTCTTGGCTACTTCAACTACAACCTCAAAGTTACTCTTGGATTCACCGACAGGTTCAATGGCCTGATCACAGAGAGCTAAATTAGGTATTGATGTGCCTCCCCTGATGCTAGATACAATGTCTCCCACTTCCATATGTGTATTGGAGGGAAGGATTATATCTGAAAACAGGGTATCATTTTCCATCCACGGGTGCTGGGTTACAACACATTCGATCTTGGGGTTTCTAAGTGAAAGTTCCGTAGCATTACCATTATTCCAGCATGTTGTACGGCAGGGAGTATCACTCCATATCATATGGATTTCTGTACCACCTTCCTCTTTCGGAAGCGGATAAACATATTTTTTGAACTGATCATCGGTTTCAACCTCTATTGCACCTGATCCAAAAAATGTCATAGGCTCATCCGATTCAATGGCATCATGGATGTATGTTTTTGGAATAAGCTGCTTCTGCCATGCATTAATAGTTGTAAGACTTGGAGTCCTCAGCCTGTCAGCAAGATCCGGGTTCCAGAAGAATGTACCTGATAAACCATCTGACCTTGGAAGACCGAAATAGGTCAACTGATGATGATGAACACCCGGTCCGCCAAGTCCCTGCATTCCAAGAAGGCATGATTCAAGCCTCCCCGGTTCATGGCTGAAGGGCCCTCTTACATAACCACCGCCGAAGTAATGGGCAATGGAAGTAATTTTATTGGCAAATTCCCTTGCCAGGGCTTTTATTGTCCATACGGGCACACCGCACTTGGGAGAAGCCCATTTCGGTGTCTTGGGTACATCATCTTCTTCACCCATGACATATGCCTTGAACTTGTCAAATCCTACTACGTGTGTTTCAACATATTCCTTGTCATAGGTACCCTCGGTTATCCACATATATGCAATAGCAAGCTGGAGTGCCGCATCTGTGTTGGGAAGGACAGGTATCCATTTGTCAGCGTGGACCGCGCAACCGTAGTTGACATCAGGGCAGATATAGACCTGCTTAATACCAATATCTTTCCAGAAATAGGTCAGGCGGCTTGGCATCTGGCCTGTAAATCCCCAGGGCGTGGTTTCAGGGTCACAACCCCAGAACAAAACCATTTCTGCGTGATCAGTTGTATCTTTAACAATGTTGCCTGCAGGAAACATGGCTCCCTGAATACCCTGGCCCCACACGTGCTTGGAACCCCAGTACCAGCCTTCCCATGAATCAGGATTCCTGACCTGCTGTGTAAATCCGCCCATCTTGTCAAGGAGAGAACCGGAGTGCCCGTGCGGCGTATGAATTGTCATACATTCACCATGACCGTCACCCTGTACCAGGATACCGTTAGGGCCATATTCCTTATGAACTCTTTTGACTTCACCGGCAATAATATCAGTGGCTTCGTCCCATGAAATTCTTACGTATTTACTTTTCCCCCTGTTCTGGGGATTTCTTTCACCATTTGGATCCCAGTCAACCCTTTTCATGGGGAACTTGATCCTGTTGGGGGAATATACACGCTTTTTATAAGCAAGAGAAAACGGTCCGGGAAGTGATTTCCAGGGCTGTTCGAAGACTTTCCCATTCTTTTCCATTTTCCATGTCTTAACTTGATCTTTCTTATACTTCCAGTCGTAATGGAAAGGCCGAATCCTTACAATCTTGCCATCTTTGACGTCGACCACTCCTTCACTACTGCCCCCTAGAAGCCCGCCCAGACCAAGGGCTCGTATAACAGTTTTATCTTTAGTCTTCAGGGACGCCATATAACCCTCCTTCAATAAAATTATTCTTCAAAAGACCTATGTATATTTATTTTTAAAAACCAGGTTTTTTCAACCAGCTGAAAGAGTAAAACTACTCCTGCTCCGTCAGAGCGGTTCTATCCTCTCCTGTCCGTTGCACAGTCCCATATTCTTCGGTCTTGAAGACATTTTCCTGAAGGTCCTCTTCCGTGCATGGGTAAATCTTACATAGCAGGCATGTCAGGTCAGGAGAGCCGTACATTGGATCAAGATGATCATTGTTTGTAAGCACGTTAGGATTGGAGATGAACACACCGTGGTATGACTCAGGCGGTTCTTCCGGGTAGAAGCAATTGGCCATTGCCATCAAAACACCCTTTAATATCCCGGGGTAAACCCTGCATTTCTGTCTTATCCTTCCTCTCGGGGATTCGATCCATATCCAATCGCCGTCTTCAATTCCATACTCCTTGGCTGTTTCAGGATGGATCTGGCATTGGGGATATTCCAGGAAACCTCTCAGCCACGGGATATTCCTGTACTGCCCCAGAAAATAGAAGGGAGATCTGAATCCGCTTGTCATGACAATAGGGTACTCCTTGTAAAGTTCAGGAGTTCTAAGGGGGCTTTCTCCCGGTTCACGATACTGCGGTAATGGATCATAGCCAAGCTCTTCAAGCTTTTTGGAGACAAATTCAAATTTTCCAGTCGGGGAAGGAAATCCTCCGCCTTTTCTCCAGTAATCGGTTTTATACTTATAATAGACCTGGTCCTTACCCCAGCAGCCGCTTACAACCTGTTTGCTGAATTTTTTCCAGTCCATATTTTGGCCTTTTTTAACCTGGTAATCCAGGCATTCTTCAACATCTTCAAACCAGTGTTTGGGAACAACCCTTTTCCCTATCTCGTTAAATATCCAGATGTTGGATTTTGCCTCGCCCTGGGGTTCAACAACTTTATTATGAGCCTCGATCATGAACCTGGGGTGCATGTCATATACATCATCCATTTCAAGCCAGTGGGCGGATGGGAGGACAATATCGGCTGCCTGTGCCATGGGCCCCATAAACTGATCGCAGTGCACCATGAACTCAACCTTTTCAATGGCCTTTACAACTTCCTTTGTGTTGGCCATGTGCACGATCTGCTGGCCGCCGACACTCATCCATACCTTGATCGGTGCTTCACCTGAAAGGATGGCCTTTACCATCGTGTCCGGGTTACATGTTCTTGCCGCGCCCATTTTATATTTATCTATGCCGATGATCCTGCTTCTCATCTCATCGGTTACAGGAAGTTCCAGGAAGAAATCTTCAATAAGGCCTGTCTCGGGAAGCACCCAGCTTATCATACTTCCGGGACGCTCAATGTTGCCTGCAAGTCCCAATAAACAGGTAATAGCCCTTATGGTATGTCCGCAGTTTGCCTGGCGTTCCAGGGAACTGCCGACCTGAATACATCCGGGAGTATCAATTGCGAACATCCTTGCCGCCTGAATAATTTGTTCCTTGGGTACCCATGTAATTTCAGACGCCCGCTCCGGCGTCATGGGCATTACCCTTTCCTTGAGTTCTTCAAATCCAAATGTCCAGTTGTCAACAAACTCCTTGTCCCACAGGCCTTCGTTTATAATTACGTTCATCATTGCCAGGGCAAGTGCACTGTCCGTACCGGGCCTCGGCTGGATGTGAAGGGTTGCCCTTGAAGCATAGGCCGTTTGCCTTGGATCGATTATGATCAGGTTTTTGCAGTAATCAAGGGACTGTATAAACCAGTTGGACATTTCGGAATCGGCGCTTGATATTTCAAGCTGTTTCGCCCACATGATCTGGGTCTTGGGGAATTCACCGCCCCAGCCGTGATAGTCGCAATAGAGCCTGCCGTAACCCGTAACCAGCCCGTATAATCCCAATCTCGGACTGTGGCATACGTAACCCGGTGTTATAATATTGGCAGTTCCCAGGGACCTTGCCATCCTGTGAACATACCGGTTATAACCTCTTCCGGTGCCCTGTGATATTGCTATTGTATGAGGCCCGAAATCCTCAATGGCGGTTTTCATTTTTTCCGATATAGTCTCCAGGGCTTCGTCCCATGTAATTCTTTCCCATTTTCCCGAACCCTTTGGGCCGCTTCTTTTTATGGGATATTTTAAACGGTATGGATTATCAATATGCTGTATACTTGACAACCCCTTTGCACACATGGTTCCCCTTGTTAATGAGTCAGGATTTCCTTCTATATGTACAATAACACCGTCTTCTGTCGTAACTTTAACACCGCAGCCGCCATGACAGCTTATGCAGGTAGTATAATGTACTTTTCTTTCGCCCATTTATTTCTCCTTTATAATTATTGACCCTAGTAAACTATGCTTTTGGGCATTATGGGTTTATATATACCGACTTTGAGGATACAGTACTTAAGCGCGAATGCTCCGGCCGTATGGCAGACAATTCCGGTTATAAGAAGCGGGTCGGTTGCCTCTCCCGTGAACATACTGATAAATGATATTGCCAGGGGTATAATGATTCCAAAAAGAACAATCCCCAGCCAGAAAATAACCGCCACCCGGCCCACCAGGAGTTCCTTTACGGACAGTTCCGCTGTTGAGGACTGGTATGTGGCATTCATAAGATAAGTGCCGAGAAGCAGGGCGTTTGCGCCTAAAACAATCCTGCTCGCGTATTCAAGGGCATGAAAATCAACATTGCCGGTAAACATGCCTATTGCCATTACAAGGGCCAGGCCGTCAGCTATACCCGCGTTCATTATAACTATCGGAAGCAGTCCGGTATTCCAGAATGGAACACTCTTGCAGAAACTCATCATGAAACCGCAGTATATGCCTGTAAGAAGGACAAAAAATCCCGCGATAATCTTAAGAACAATATCTATATAATATACAATATTATAGGCCTGCCCGGCGAGCATGTCGCTTTCTCCCAGGAAATAAGATGTTACGAGCTGAGCGAAACCGAACATGCTGAATAAAACTGTAAAGACAACTCCCCTTGCTATCCAGGAAGTTCTCCAGGCACCTGAAAAGGGCGGCATTGTCCTCCAGAATCTTAAAGGTTTTCCAAGGTAGAGAAGGTGAAGGGGAAGCTTGAGCAGCATTACTATAAGATAACCTACAAGTGCGCCCCACCAGTTATCAACAAATATTGCGACAAGGTAAAGCCCTGTACCAAGCGCGGAAAAAACTTCGGACAGCCAGACAAGGATACCCTGCCTTTCTATCCACTCGGTCTGCTGCATTGGTTTTACCATCCACTCATGACTTACCATCCATTGACGCCGTGTTTGAGTTTGCATATTTTTCCCTCCCTATTCTTCCGTTAAACCGTCTATCCGTTTTTTGGAGTCGACATCAACTGAACTCAAGTGCTGTATGTAACTGCCGGTCTGGGCATGTTCAGGCGCGATATTGGACTCTTTTCCTCCAATTCTACCGTCAACATAAAAGACAGATGGTTCGGTTCCATATTCAGCCTGCAATGTAAAACCCTTCCGTTCCCTGATAAGCACTGATATTTCACTGTCCGGATCATCAAGGTTCCCGAAGGTCATTGCCCGGGCCTGGCATGTATTAACACAGGCGGGTGTGGCATCACGATCCTTTCCCGGTACAAGACCCTTTTCCCTGCCTGCATCAATTTTTTCAGCGCAAAAATTACATTTTTCTGTCGTTCCTGTCTGATGAGGATAGAGTTCTTTTCCCTTCTCTTCAAAACCAGTGGGTTCGTATCCGGGGAAGTAGCCCGGATCCTTTTCCTTTGAAACAAAAGTGCGGTTTTGATAAGGGCAGGCTATTACACAATACCGGCACCCGATACATTTATCCGCGTCGATCACAACTATTCCGTCTTCCCTTTGTGTTGTTGCCTCGGTGGGGCATACATCAACACAGGGAGCCTCTTTACACTGGTTGCACCGTACCGGGAATGTGGTTAATTCCGGTTTCCCTCCTACATCGGTCTCAAGGGCTATCAATCTCGGCCATGTAACATCTAAAGGAAGGAAGTGTTCGATTCTGCAGGCTGCCACGCAGGCATGGCATCTCATGCATTTTACAAGGTCTATTACCATTCCCCATCTCATAATATACTCTCCTTTTCAAATATACGATCCGGCAAAATGCCTGTATTTTATTACCTATAAATATTAGGTTAAAATCTTGTTTTCATTGTCATAGACTGCTAACCTGAGAAAACTGGATTTGACATAAAAATTATTATTTACTTAGCTGGGTAAGATTAATCCTGTCGAAGAACTAGCATAATACAGCCTATGAAAAATACGGAAGATCCCACTAAGTTCAAAAATTATATATATGGGCTATTTTAATGTCAACTGTTAAATGTTAAAATGTATTACATTTTAATTAAGATACTATTTTGCCTCAATACTGTTTGGTTTTACTTAATATGATTTATTTTATATAACTAATATTCTGCCAAAAATATTTATTTTTTACATATTTTGGCTTTTCCCTCGTTCCCACGGTCGACCTGGGAAGGAGGGGAATAGACAGGATTTACAGGATTTCTTGGATATTTATTTTCGTTTTTTTCAGAGGAAAGATTAAACCGCTAAGGACGCTAAGAACGCCAAGTATTTCTTAATTTCTAAAGTTGAAGTAGATTTATTATCCGCAGATTCACCCGGTTAAATAAGATTTGATATTTTCAAATCTTACCTTGAGGTATTTTGTTTTATCTTAATCTTGTCTGCCAACTATTTAATATATAGGCTTGGTTTTAATCAGGCTAATTATCCTCAAGGTATTTAACTGGGTAAACAGATTTACGCAGATTAATAAAGCTTAAAGTGTATATTTCTTGAAATGGAACATGTGAATGGCATCGTATAAAATTGAATTCATTCATTTTTATACGGTACCATTCCATGTTTAATCCCTTTACGGGATTACCTGCTTTGCAGGCATTTAAGAAATATACATGCGATTACTATTATAATAAAAAGCCATTTCTTTGCGAATTCTTTGCGGACTTTGCGTACTTGAGTGAGTACAGCGAACGGGCGGTTAAATGTATATACTATCTCAGTTTGCTAAATTTGCTATTTTTTTTAAAAGTGACTACTTTTTGCCTTTCTTCCGGAAAGGCAAAAAAATATCCTGAACATCCTGTCCATCCTGTCGGATTAAAAGATTTATCCCAGCGGCGCTGTATAATCCTCCGTCGCCTTTCGGTTTCCGCCGTCGCGTGAAGCTATGGCGGGATAAAATGGCAGTACAGGCTAGTCGGGGAATGTGACGGTGATGTGGATTCTGCTGTATCAGGTTATGTCATTCCATGGCTTGCCTGCCGCACCGTCTTGTCTCGCCGTAGCATATAGCGAAGTCGGAAGCTGTAAGCGAAGGCGGGACCACGGAATCCACAACCTATTGCCTTTAACTACTTGTGGTTGCAATGCGGAATTGACCTTTGAGGCAGTGTACTTGAAATATTAATGATGACTATACATAAAAACAAATATAGAGAATACATCTTTCTGCTCCGGATAATCGTTTTACTTACCCTCATATCCTGTACATTTGTTCCGCAGAGCCTTTTCGCGGAAGAAATTAAAGACAGGCATGAATCGGCAATCCGTAAACTCATCATAAACGGGGGGTATATTGCCGCCAGGGAAGGCCGGCACATCCTTTCATACAATTCTGACAAGCAGTTTATTCCGGCAAGTATCTGGAAGGTAGTAACCGCCCTTGCGGCAATTGAAACCCTGGGGAAAGATTACCGTTTTAAAACCGGGTTTTATTTAGATAATCATAAAGATCTTTACATAAAAGGATTCGGAGATCCCTTTATTATATCTGAAGAAATTGACCTGATATATAAAAAGCTGATTGAGAAGGGAATCGTTGAGATAAATAACATTTACATGGACATTTCCTCCTTTGATTCACCTGAACCGCCGCCGGGAGGAACTTCAAGCCTGAATCCCTATGACGCTATTAACGGCGCGCTGGCAGTAAACTTTAATACGGTATATTTTAATGTTGATGGTTCAGGTACCGTAAAATCCGCGGAAGAACAGACCCCTACACTTTTAATCATGAAAGACCTGGGCAGGAAATTCAAGAGGGGCAGGCATCGAATTAATATATCAGGATCACCTGAAAATGTTTCAAGACACACAGGAGAACTCTTCAGGGCATTCCAGAATCAATATAAAATCCCCGGCAAAGGATCGGAAAGCGAAAAAAACACACCTGACAGTCTGAAACCTTTATATGTTCATTACTCATCGAAAACTCTTATTGATATCATTAAAGAAATGATGCTCTATTCCAATAACTACATATCAAACCAGATATTTCTGACCATGGGCGCATATGAATATGGTTATCCGGCAACATGGGAAAAGGGGGAAAAATATCTGGAACATTACCTGGAAACCAATTTTCCAAAATACAAAAATGAGATAAAGGTGAGTGAGGGATCGGGTATTTCAAGGGACAATAGGATTACCCCCCGCGCGTTCATGGAAATATTAAAAAGATATAAACCATATGCCCGTACTCTGCCGCTGGATAAGGGCAGGTATGCCAAGTCAGGGACGCTTAATGGTGTATACTCCAATGCGGGATACATAAAAAGTGATACAGGCTATGACTGTTTTGTTATAATCCTGAACCAGAGGGATAATACAAGGGGTAGGATTTTGGAGCTAATTAAAAAATATATGGTGGATTCCGGTTTTAACGTGCAGTAAAGGTTTGTGACCTGGTTCGCGGTATGCGGTGTAAGGTATAAGGTAAAAATCTTAAAAACATGTGGGGTTTTACAAAGTAGGGTGGGGTTTTATACCCAATACTGTTGAATTCAGCTCCAAAGCATGCTCCTCTCCCTTGACGGGAGAGGTTGGGTGAGGGTGAAAAATCGGGGCAATGGGGATTTGTTCTATAATTAATTGTTATCTCCCCCTACCCTTGCCCCTCCCACCAGGGGAGGGGAATTTTTCGTAAGAAGATTTCCTTAAGTCAACAACATTGGGTTTTATACCCCACCGCATCATAGTCTGCCCCTCTATAGCTGAAAGCTGATCCGACGTCGCCCATTCGACGGCTCAGGGCTATGGCGAGGCAGGTAGCGTAAAACTTTTAAAAACATATTAGACAGGATTTACAGGATTAATTGGTTTTTATTTTCACTCTTTCCGGAAGAAAGAGTGAAAGAACCATCCCGCTACGCGGGAAAAATTCAAGAAATATAACAAAGAAAGTACAATATACTTACGTTAGTTCTTGGTTAGCTAAATTTACTAAATTGACAGTATGGCTCCTTTTTGTCTTTCTTCAGGAAAGACAAAAAATATCTGGAACATCCTGTTAATCCTGTCGGATAAGATTTTAACTTTCTGAAGAAAGGACCAAATATGAAAACACTGCTGATATTTTTATTGTTACAAACATCCGTAATGGCCCAGGATATTCCAGCCTATAAAAATCCTGAACTGCCTGTTGAAGACAGGGTCGCGGACCTGCTGCCGCGAATGACCCTTGAAGAAAAGGTTGCCCAGCTTACAAGCACAATGCCGATGCTGGGTTTTAGCTCTGATTCAGAAACATCATTTATTGACAGAGACGGCAACATTCTTCCTGAGGGCGCGAAGAAATTTTTCAAACACGGCATAGGGCAGATATCAAGACCGGGAATGAGACGGGGCCCCGGTGAAATGGCAGAGTTTACAAATACCGTGCAGAAATGGATCATTGAAAACACGCGCCTGGGTATACCCGTAATGTTTCATGAAGAAGCCCTGCACGGGCTGGCCACAACAAAGGCCACATCCTTTCCCCAGGCAATAGCCCTGGCCTCCACATGGAATACAGAGCTGGTAAATAAGGTGTTCACAGTAGCAGCCCTTGAAACCCGTTCAAGGGGGGCTCAGCAGGTCCTCTCTCCAGTGCTTGACATCGTAAGGGACCCCAGGTGGGGCAGGACAGAGGAGACATACGGTGAAGACCCATACCTTGCCTCCAGGATGGCGGTAGCGGCTGTAAAAGGTTTCCAGGGAAACTCGGCGATTATCGACAAATCCCATGTAATAGCGACAGGTAAGCATTTCGCGGTTCACGGGCAGCCTGAAAACGGGACAAATGTAGGGCCGGCAAATTATTCCGAGAGGATCATAAGAGAAGTGCATCTCAAACCCTTTGAAGCAGCCGTAAAAGAGGCAAACCTTCAAAGTATCATGCCCTCCTATAATGAAATTGACGGTCTCCCTTCACACGCGAATGTAAAGCTCCTTGAAGGCATTTTAAGACAGGAATGGGGATTTGAGGGGCACACGGTCTCTGACTACTATGGAATCAAGGAGCTTAAGGAAAAACATCATGTAGCAGCCTCAAAGGAAGATGCCGCGAAACAGGCAATCGAAGCAGGCGTGGATATTGAACTGCCATATACTGAAATGTACGACAGCCTGGTAGACCTGGTAAAAAATGGAATAGTCCCTGAGAAGGCAATTGATAAATCCGTTGCAAGGGTTCTTCGCTCAAAATTTATTACAGGTCTTTTTGACGACCCCTATGTTGATCCGGACCACGCCGAAAAAATATACGCGAACCCTGAACATCGGGCCCTCGCGTTAAAGGCTGCCAGGGAGGCAATAATTCTTCTGAAAAATGAAAACAATCTTCTTCCCCTCTCCGGAAAAAAATATAAAAAGATCGCGGTAATAGGTCCAAACGCAAAGGGCCTTCACATAGGCAACTATAGCGGGTTTCCCGAAGGAGGAGTCGATATACTTCAGGGAATAAAGAACAGGGCAGGATCAGGCCGGGAAGTATTATATGCTGAAGGATGTAAAATTACGGAAACAGATCCTACCGCGTTCACTTTTGAAGAACCTAAAATGGCAGATCCCGAAAAGAACGCAAAACGCATAAGGGAAGCAATAAAAGTTGCCAAAAAAGCTGATGTAATAATACTTGCCCTTGGCGGAAATGAGTTTACATCAAGGGAAGCATGGATCGGTCACCTTGGCGACCGGGGCAGCCTTGATCTTTTAGGAAACCAGAACGATCTGGTAAAAGAAATGCTCAAACTTAAAAAACCGGTAGTAGTTTTCCTGACACATGGCCGTCCTAACTCCATAAACTATATAGCGGAAAATGTTCCCGCCATACTTGAAGGATGGTACCTGGGGCAGGAAGGCGGGAATGCCGTAGCTGATGTACTGTTCGGAGACTATAATCCCGGGGGGAAGCTTCCCCTGTCTGTCCCCAGGTCTGTCGGGCAGCTGCCAATCTTCTATAATCACAAACCCACCGCTAGACGGGGATATATTGATTCAGAAAAAGAACCCCTTTATCCCTTCGGGTGGGGACTCAGTTATGCGACATTTGAATATGCCAACCTGAAACTCACACCGGATAAAATCGGTATCATGGGAAAGACAAGGGTAACCGTTGACGTGACAAACAGCGGTAAAATAAAAGGTGACGAAGTCGTGCAGCTCTATATAAGGGATGAAGTGAGTTCAATAACAAGACCTGTAAAGGAACTTAAAGGTTTCAGGCGTGTGTCCCTTGAGCAGGGAGAAACAAAAAGTATTGAATTTTTACTGGGGCCCGAAGAGCTTTCCTTCCTCAACAGGGATATGCACAGGGTTGTGGAACCGGGAACCTTCAAAATTATGGCAGGGGGGAACTCTGTGGATTTACTGGAGGTGGTACTGGAGGTGGAGGCAAGAGGGGACAGGTAAGCGTTCTCGGTGTTATAGGAGTATGGAAGTGGCGCAAGGCGCAGGGCTTTTTGAAAAGTAGGGTGGGTTTCCTGTCCGCCATAGCTTTAGCGAAGGCGGATTATATCCAATACTGTTGAATTCAGCTCCAAAGCATGCTCCTCTCCCTTGATGGGAGAGGTTGGGTGAGGGTGAAAAATCTAGGCAATAAGGATTTGTTCTATAATTAAGTGCTTTCTCCCCCTCCCCTTGCCCCTCCCACCAGGGGAGGGGAATTTTTTGTAAAAAGATTTCCTTAAGTCAACAACCTTGAGTTTTATACCCGACCAAAAAAAATTTGACCTGAACAACCTTCTCGTCATTCCCGCGAAAGCGGGAATCCATTTGAGTCATTTAAAACAAAATGGATGCCCGCCTTCGCGGGCATGACAGCGGATGACACCTTGATGGGGGTTCAGGGTTGACAACCCAAATCGATTCCTTTACCTTTTTTATCTAACTTATTGTAAAAACTTTTTTAAAAAAGGACAGATCTATGAAAAAAATATTTATTCTCTTCCTGGTAATTGTAACTTTTTGTTTTTTCACCGGATGCGGGACAGTATATCTTGTCAATATGAAAAACGGCCAGGTATATGAAACTGAAAAGAAGCCCAAGGTGGACGAAGATGAGGGTTTTGTAGAGGTCAAAACCAGGGACGGGAGAAAGCTCCGGGTCAACAAGGATGAAGTCCTTACCATAGAAGAAAAATAGGGCCTGACCTGTTATAAATAAAAGATAAAAGTAGGGTCGGGATTCTTGTCCTGTATTGGGTGCAGTGTCGCGTATATGAAAAATGGATCCAGACCTCCCAAGCCTGTCATTCCCGCGCAGGCGGGAATCCATTTTTTTTAGGAAATGTCTTTATAAAGGTCTTTCCACTCCGGATTAAACTCTTCAATCAACCTTATTTTCCAGGTATGATTCCGCTTTTTTATTTGCTTTTCCCGAAGAATTGCTGAATCCATATCTTCATGCATCTCATAATACACAAGTCGATGGACATTATATTTCTCGGTAAAACCATCAACCATATTGTTTTTGTGCTCCCAAATACGTTTTATCAAATCACTCGTAACACCTATATAAAGGGTTCCTCTGGGTTTGCTGGCCAATATGTAAATAGCGGGCTGTTTCATTATTTAAAATGGATTCCCGCCTTCGCGGGAATGACGGCTGTTGGAATTCCCGCCGGAACTTATCTCGCACTTGATGCGGACCCAGAATGACGTAAGACCTGATTTCTCCGTTCTCCAAAAGGAATACTAAGTCCCTGGAACCAACTCGGCGAGGTTCTTCTTCCACTTCATATTAAAAACAGATTCATTCAGGTGGCGCCATTCTCCAAACATTACTTCGGTGTCCGGTCCGAGAAATGGAAAATGCCTGCCCATCCTTATTTTTAATTCGGCAAAACTGAGGTTTTCCAGGTAGGGAAGAATATAAGCTGTAATTTTTTTATCTCCAAGTGTCTCAAAAAGTTCAAAGGCCTGTGACCTCAGGCGCCTGTTCTCCGAATGTATCAATCTCATGGCCTTTGATAATGTCTTCTGGTGTTCGAAATTGCCTGAAAGCAATATCACCGCCCGCATCATCCGCTTTAATCCCATCAATATATCTTCATCCAGCAGTTTACAGACCAGCAAAGAGTATTTATCACGGCCTTCTTTTTCAATTTTTTCCTTGTTCAAGGCCGCGTGATAGGTCCTTTGGGCATTATTGATGACATATGTAAGAACTGTCGAATATTCAGGGGCCAGGGACTCGGCAGGGTAGTTTGATAACACCGTAACAATTTCATCGATCAGTGTTTCCTCTTCAACCGAACAATTGTATTTAACCCGGGAATCCCTGCTCATTTTTACTATATCGGTTGGATACGCGTCACTGCCTATTAATCCGTTCAGTTCATCATTTAGAAAATTGATGGAGGAGAGTTTATACACCTTTCCAATTACCCGTATCAGTTTTCTTCTCTTTTCGAAATCCGCCCTGTCTAACCGGGAGTAATAATCTATAACAGGTTCAGCTGCCGATGGGCCGAAACCTTCTATTGCCCTGTTAAAATGCCTGGAATATTTATTGTCGAATAACTTCGGTATAAAAAGGGGAATAGCATCCTCTGCCTTTAAACTGACAAGTGTATTTAAAGCCTGTTTGACAACCTGTTCATCCTCACCGTCAAGGGCATTTATAAGTTCAGGGATATATTCTTTGAGCTGCATCCGCTCTATTATCTGCATTGCCGATATTTTGTCCTGTATTTCACCATCTTTTAATGAAATCAACTCCCCGCAAGTATCAAAAGCTTTTTCCCCTTCAGCACACTTCCTGTGCCGGTAAATAATTGTCTCTGTCCTGATCTGCCTGTCATCTGACAAAATTAAATCATCTATCCGGCTAACTAAATGATCGCCCTTGATGAGCCCTAGAATTTCAATAATCTTATACTTTACGCTGTCCTTTTCCTTATCAAACCTTGACATCAATAAATCACCCTGTTCCGCTTCCGTTAAATAGGGTTGAAGTGTATTTAATAAATAGAGCTTAATTGATGAATCCAGGTGATCAAAATCTTCAATTAGTTTACCGAAGAGTTCTTTATTTGTTGCTATATTTTCAATGTTATTGGCTACCAGTGACAGGTCCATTTTTCCGCGGGTCATGTTGCCGGAAAGGGTTTTAAGATATTCCTTGTTTATTTTGATATTTAATATCAGCCTCCACAGGATAAGAATAAGTATCGTTGCAATTAAAACAACATACATTCCCTTCTGGCCTAAAAAAGCCTGGAGGGGCCTGATAACAGGTACAAGAATAGCACCGCCTATTATCACTCCCGCGGAACTGACAAAACCATTATTAAAGGCCATTGCCTTGCTTCTGATCTCCCTGGGAAGCACTGAAAAGGCGAGTACTGCCCCGGGGCTCATTAACGCGAGTAGCAGCTGCCTGGAAAAATCCGCCGAGGCGGTCATTGAAAAGACAAAAAACAGGAGCATCAGCTGGAATCCAAGAAGCCTTATCAATATCCCTTTTTGAAAACTGCTTCCCATTTCAGATATACTCATGACTTTCATAACCAGAACAGCCTGGAATATATAGATCACCACTTCCGCCAATCCGCGCCATACACCCAGGAATGATGCAAGGTTAAATGAGTCCTGGAATAAATTGGCAACAATATCATTATAGGTGTACAGTATCAGCCCCGCGGAAATTCCAAAGAGGAATGTGGACAATGAAAATATCTTAAGAAACGGATTATATTCCATACTTGCAAATCCCTCTCTTATCTCCTGAACAGGGGATGATTTTTTTCTCCTGATATGGAAGGAGACAGGGAGTTTTGCCAGCTGGAATGTAATCACAGTAGACAGAAGACATGAAAAGGCAATAAACCAGAGTATGCGGACCTGTGACAAATAACCGGCCAATCCGGCGATAATAAATGATCCGGCGGCATACCCGATACTTCCGATAAGCATAATCTTGGGGAATAACCTCTTGCCCTGCCGGATATCGAAAAAAAGGTTGCATATTTCCCAGAACTGAAGAGTAAGAACGGTGGAAAGAGTGAAGCGGAAAACATACAGGGTGTAATACTTGATATTCCAGTCCGGCAGGTAATCAAATAAAGAAGAAAACAGGATAAAAAAGAGGCTGGAAGCACCGAGTGTTAATATAATTATCCAGGTGCCGTTATACCTGTCGGCATATGTGCCGTATAATACCGATGCAACAATCAAAAGCAGGGATCCGAAAATCAACAGCATGGGTATGGGATCCGCGTTTCCGAAGAAATTAAGAACAATGGCATCAACACCATTGTTCATTATTCCAATCATCATGGAGGTGATTAAATTGACGGCCCCGAACAGCAGGAGCTTCTTTTCTTCACCCCTGTGAAGCTTGAGCATTTTAAATAACAGTAAAAGTATAATTCTGAAATTCATCAGATGTTTTCCATTTTTTTATAGAGAATCCTGAAATCATCAATTGTTTTCTTGTAGTCATCGAGGTTCATCTGGACGCTTCTCAGCCTTTTGGAAATCTCGTTTATTATGCCGAGGGCTATGGTCGGATACTGGTTGATAACCGACATCAGGTCCTCCCTGGAATATATGGAAAGTACGCTGGGGGCTGTTGTCCTGGCGGACGCGGACCGGGGTTCGCCGTCAAAGAGGGCCATTTCTCCAAAGCACGCCCCGTTTCGCAGGCGGGCTATTGTAATTTCATTGTCCTTTCTAATCCTCTTATATATCTTTATCTCACCCGAAATCACGATATAGGCCTGGTCGCCCAGGTCACCTTCTTTAAAGAGTATTTCATCTTCTTCAAAATTATCCGTCTTTGTAATGGCGGCTATCTGACCGAGTTCATCAACAGTGAGGTTTTGAAATATCGGGATTTTTTGCAGAAAAAGAATCTGATCTATTAATGATATCATGATCTATGTCCCTTTAACTGTATTTCATAAATAATCAATGGGATAGGTATCCCTACCGTCATTCCCGCGGAGGCGGGAATCCATTTTTCGTCATTCACCGCCCCCGCATCAAGTGCGGGGCAGGCTTACCTGTCTTGACGCTACTTTCGGGGAGTGGGGAACCCTCCCACCGTCATTCCCGCGAAAGCGGGAATCCATTTTCCGTCATTCTCCGGCTTGCTTGTCCCGACGCTATTTTCGGAGAGGAGGGAATCCTCCTCCCGTCATCCCCCGACTTGCCTGTCCGCCATAGCTTTAGCGAAGGCGGAACCGGGGGATCCAGAGGTTTTAAGGCATTGTGAACTTCACCTTCCACTTAACAGCAAATACGATAACACACTGTTATTTTTGTGAGAATAGGAGAATTGAGATGGGTTGTCAAGATTAAGGTAGGCTTTGATTCACTATCAACGTAGTATCCATCCATAGGCATGTGGGTAAAATAAGGCTCATCCGCCTACGCGAACGCTTCGGCACGACAGGCGGCGCATGGCGCAGGGCACAAGGGAAAACATTGTATATATAACCATTCTTTAAGTAGGGTGGGGTTTTATACCCCACCGGACGAAAAACCATATGGAGTGAAGAAACAACTGAAGAGAGTTCCTGGCTGATAAAACCCAAATACTATGTGTAGGAGCACGATGCTCGTGCCCTGACAATGATGCACCTGGAAATAGCGAAAAATAATTCTGTTAATTCCGAAAAGGCTGTTTTAATATGTTTTTACCTCGCACCTCAAACTTCACACCTCAAACCCCTTTCATCCCCCTACTAATTTCTTAATTCCGACAACGTGTTGACCCCTAATTGTTAAAATGTTACACAGAGTCCCACGGGCGATTAGCTCAGCTGGATAGAGCGTTGGTCTCCGGAACCAGAGGTCGTGGGTTCGAATCCCGCATCGCCCGCCAGTAATATCAATGTTTTTAGAGTTTTTAATATACTTTGATCATCTATTAAAACATATTTTCCAACCCTATTTCCAACCTATAACTTGCTTATTAGTAAATAAAAATCATCAATTTAATAATTTTACTTTTATCTTATAGAACGTAATCCGGATTGTATAAGTTTCAAAAATGATATGAGTCTTAAAGCCTATCTTATAGAGAATTAGGAAAAAATCCTTTATGGTTTTCTTCTTTTAAATAAAGACAGATCACAGCTCCTTAAGGCGGATGATATCTTTGTGTATTGGCAGCAATTTCACTTTACTTGACCAGACCACAATAAATTGTAATCTAGATTATTTTGTTTTATAATGGTAATCATTTTTTAATCAATTCATGTATATCAGAATTATTCTTGAATTTGTCTTAATTTAAGAATAATGCAAGTATCCTTGAATTTGGAGATATCACAGATTTAAGCTGGTTTTGAATACTCTCAATATGTCACAAATCGGCGTTTTTAGTATGCCCAATTAAAAATCAATGAAGTAGTCTCTTGACTAGCAGTCAGTCTTGACATGACTATAGAGAGGGCCGTCACAATTTTTAAAGATTGTAAAATAGGGGGATTATGGCAAAGCGAACTAACCATACATTTAAAAAACAACAGAAAGAGCTTAAACGAAAAAAGAAAGCAAAAGAAAAACTGGATCGAAGGCAAGGTAAAAATAATACTAATACCTTAAATGATACTCATGAGCAGAATAATACCGATTGATTTAAAGTATCCGTTCATATGCAATAATGTAAAAGATCCGGGCAGATGTACATTGTTAAATGGCAAAACACAATAAAGACTTTTTTATCCCAGTGAAAGAGAGGAATAAACCATTGGTAAAGGGTAGAGGAAAAGATTACTTTTGCACAGTTGTATCTGAGAATGTCGAAATTACTTTAAAAAATAAACTTTCTCTAAGTATTCAATCAAACAAGGAGCTGTACGTACAATGCAATCAATATGATTGCCAATATGTGGACATTAATCGGCCTCCATGTCCTCTGAGCCTTGATCTCTTTTCTGATGAGGTTGAAAAACGAGAAGAAAAATACAGAGATAGTAGGATGTAAAATAGAATGTAAGCTTAGAACGTGCACAACATTATTAAATTGTCAGTCAACGGATCAGATTAATGGGCGATGACCGTTAATTGCCCGTTGTGCATCTGCTTTATCCTACCATCTTCCTGTCCAGGCTTCTGCGGGGAACACAGGAATCAGATGCAATGATTTTAAGGGAGAAATTCAAGTGGATATCCCATAAGAAAGAGAGTGCTGAAAGGTACTTGTATTTAGAAAAGCACCAAGATACTGACGGTTTTTTATTAAAAGGTGATAAATTCTTTAGTAAAATTATTGTTAAATTAAATTAAATATATAAACAATTGACATATTATAATTAT
>JBHPCX010000059.1:0-23001 GCA_042573485.1 Thermodesulfobacteriota bacterium
ATCAAAAATGTTAAATTAAATCCTCAATTAAAATCTCTGCCTCCGCGGGAATGACGGGTTCGATAGCATTTAAGAATAAGTCAGGTATTAGCGTTAAGTGGTTGTGTGTCAGAAATCAGACATGTTCAGAATAAATCTGTCAAATATTTTAAGGCGACATAAGCTTAAATATAAGATGAGAGCTGATAGCTGAAAATTGTATTACCGGATTTATTAAAGTTGGATTCAAAATTGAATACTGCAAGTTGCAGTTAGGAGTATTAAATAATTCAGGCAGAAAAGGGCGTAGACAAAAGCTATACCCTTTTGAAGACTTCGGGAAATAGCCCAGAGTGATTTCTCTTCCAGGAAAATTTCATTCAGTTGTCCGCTATCAACTATAAGGCAGCAGAAATATCACCCTTTCAGCTCCATAATACGATTGTTGAAAAAAATATTAAAATAATATAGAAGGGTTGTCAAACTCGGTGTTGAAACTCAGATTCACCATCAAGATATCGCCTGTCTGGTTATAAACATTTGTTTTTCCCTGCAATATAAAAAATTGCCCATGGCAAGTGGCTCAGGGATAAAGGAAAATATTCTATTAAAGGACAGAGCCTATACCATGGAGTTTAAATATGCAAAAAATGGTTAAAATTGATTTATGTGAAAAATATTTAGTTTATTTTATTGTCTTTTTTCTGATGACTATTTTCTCATGTGGAGGAGAAAATAAAACCAATGCGCCCGGGGGAGTAAAGAAACAGATCCTGCATCTCGGAAACGGCGCCGAACCCCAGGGACTCGATCCCCATATCACAACCGGCATTCCTGAATTCCAACTCCAAACAGCACTGTTTGAAGGGCTTGTTACCATGAATTCGGAAACCAATGAGCCGATACCGGGTGCCGCTGAATCATGGACCATATCAGAAGATCGCAGGACATACCTGTTCAAGATGCGTGAAGGCGGCAAATGGTCCAATGGTGACCCTGTTACCGCCCATGATTTTGTTTATTCATGGAAGCGGCTCCTAACCCCCGGCCTGGCTTCGGAATACGCATACCAGCTTTTCTTTCTTGAGAACGGCGAGAAATATTACAGGAGTGAGATCGATGATTTTAATGAGGTCGGCGTCAAGGCCATTGATGATAACACCCTGAAAGTAAAACTGAAAAATCCGGTTCCCTTTTTTCTTTCTCTCCTTTACCACCACAGCCTGTATCCGGTTCAAAAAGCAACCATTGAAAAATTCGGTAAAATCGACAGCAGGGTGTCAAAGTGGACACTCCCCGGCAATCTTGTTAGCAATGGCCCCTTTTTACTGAAGGAGTGGGAGTTGAACAAGATCATGGTGGTTGAAAAGAATCCCCACTATTGGGGCGCCCCTGCCGTCAGGCTGGATGAGATCCATTTCTACCCAATCGACAGTGAGCAGACAGAGGAGCGTATGTTTCGCTCTGGCCGTCTCCATATAACCAATAGTGTCCCCATCGAAAAAATCGAAGTGTACCAGGAAAATTCTCCCGAGTTGATAAGAATTGACCCCTATCTGGGTACCTACTTTTACAGGTTCAATACCCTTAAAGAGCCCTTCAATGATCCGAGGGTCCGAAGAGCACTTGCCATGTCTATCGATCGAAAACAGATTGTGGAAAAGGTTTCAAAGGGGGGGCAGATCCCGGCCTATGCATTGACTCCTCCGGATACCAATGGATTTACGCCGAAGGCAGCAATTCCTTTGATGTCGAGGGGGCGAGGAAGCTTCTGGCGGAAGCCGGATATCCTGACGGCATGGGGTTTCCCGAAGTCGAACTTCTTTATAATACCAATGAGGGCCACCAAAAGATCGCGGTAGCCGTTCAGCAGATGTGGAAAAAGGCGCTCAATATCAATATAACCCTTTCCAATCAGGACTGGAAGGTATTTCTCGACAACGAAAAGACCCTGAATTACACCATCGGCAGGGGTTCCTGGATCGGGGATTACCCGGATCCGAACACCTTTCTGGATATGTGGGTCACCGACGGCGGAAATAACCGTACGGGATGGTCAAACAAGAAGTATGACGCACTGATCGCCAGAGCTGCCGAAGCGGCCGATACGGAAGAAAGATACGAATATTTCCAGCAGGCGGAAGAAATACTGGCGGAGGAAGTGCCGATCATCCCTGTGTACACATATACCAGGGATTATTTGATCCGTCCTGAAGTAAAGGGCTGGTACCCCAACATAATGGACCATCATCCCTACCAGGATGTTTACCTGGAAGAAAAAAACTAGGGATTTATGTTAAAGATAATTCTCAATCGAATCGTGATTTCCATACCGGTGCTGTTGATTGTCATAACAGTCACTTTTTTCTTCATTCGCCTGGCCCCGGGGGGGCCCTTTGATACAGAAAAGGCGGTCACTCCTGAAATACTGCAGAACCTCAACGAATATTACAATCTGAACAAACCGGTTTTTATGCAGTATCTTGATTATCTCAGAAACCTCGTGCAGGGCGATTTCGGTCCTTCCTTCAGGCATTCAAATCGTACGGTAACGGAAATGATCCTCTCGGGGCTGCCGGTGACATTTGAGCTCGGTGTATACGCGCTTCTCATCGCTGTTTTTTTCGGCACACTTGCCGGACTTTCAGCGGCATTGATGCCCAACAGTCTTAAGGATTACATTCCCATGTCCCTTGCCATGACAGGTATATGCATGCCCACCTTCCTGCTTGGACCTCTGCTGGCGCTGGTTTTCGGGATCTGGCTCGAATGGCTCCCGGTTTCGGGCTGGGACACCCTTCCCGGGGACAAGGTCCTGCCGTCTATTACCATGGGAGCTGTTTATGCAGCCTATATCGCCAGGCTTACAAGGGGAGGAATGCTGGAAGTATTGTACCAGGACTTTATCCGGACCGCCAGGGCAAAGGGTCTCCCGGAAACAATGGTCGTTGTTCGCCATGCGCTGAAGGGAGGGCTCCTTCCGGTGGTCTCTTTTATTGGTCCTGCTATCGCAGGACTCCTTGCCGGATCTTTCGTCGTGGAGACCATTTTTCAGATTCCCGGTCTCGGCCGTTTTTATGTACAGGCCGCTTTTAACCGTGATTACACAATGATTCTAGGCACGACGATTCTCTATTCCGCTCTCATCATATTCTTCAATTTATTCTCGGATATCCTTACAAAATGGCTTGACCCGAGGTTGAGAGAAAGTTAATGAAGCTGCCAAATAGCAATACCATAGACATCAAAAAAGGCACCTCCCTCTGGAGTAACTCCTGGTATCGGCTGAAACAGAACCGGCTTGCTATGATCGGACTGATTATCCTGGTTTTGATGATCCTTGTCTCCCTGCTGACACCGTTGATTGCCCCCTACTCATATGAGGCACAGGACCTCGATTTGGGTCCGGTACCGCCATCGGCGGAGCACCTGCTTGGGACGGACACTTTCGGCAGGGATATGCTGACGCGAATCATGTATGGCAGCCGGGTTTCCCTTGCGGTGGGATTTCTTGCCACGACCGTGTCTCTGATAATAGGTGTAACCTGGGGAACCATTTCAGGATTTTCCGGCGGGCGTGTGGACACCGTAATGATGAGGATTGTCGATATACTGTATGCCCTTCCCTTTATCATATTTGTCATATTGCTGATGGTTATTTTCGGAAGAAATCTCTTTTTGCTCTTCATGGCCATCGGTGCCGTGGAGTGGCTGACCATGGCCAGAATTATAAGAGGGCAGGTATTGAGCATAAAGGAAAAAGAGTACATTGACTCTGCCATCATGACAGGGATTTCAAAATGGCGGATCATCACCAGGCATGTCATCCCGAATACCATTGGACCCATAATTGTTTATACGACACTCACCATTCCGAGTGTCATATTGCTCGAATCATTTCTGAGTTTTCTCGGGCTTGGAATACAGCCTCCCATGTGTTCATGGGGAAGTTTAATCAAATCCGGTGTGGAGACCATGGAAGAATATCCCTGGCTGCTAGTTTTCCCCGGGATTGTTCTTTCGGTAACCTTGTTTTCGCTTAATTTTCTTGGCGACGGCCTAAGAGACGCTCTGGATCCAAAGAGTACAAAAAGGTAGGAGTTACTATTGGCACTGCTGGAAGTAAAAAATCTCAAGACAAACTTTTACACACGATACGGAGTATCACGTGCTGTTGATGATATCTCTTTCAATCTTGAAAAGGGAGAGACAGTAGGCATTGTAGGTGAATCCGGCTCAGGCAAGTCAGTTTCCTGTTACTCTCTTTTAGGGCTTGTAGCATGTCCTCCAGGGCGAATTGAAAGCGGCAGCGCAATTTTTAATGGTGTAGATCTCCTCAAATCCACCCAGAAGGAACTTCGCAAAATTCGTGGGAATACAATCTCAATGATATTTCAGGACCCCATGAGTTCTCTTAACCCATATCTTACAATTGGTCTCCAGCTGACGGAGCATCTAATGCTGCACAAAGAGATATCAAAAGATGAGGCAAGAGAAAAAGCCATCAATGCATTACTGGAAGTAGGGATTCAAGAACCTGAAAGCAGGCTTAATCAACATCCCCATCAGCTTTCAGGCGGTATGAGACAAAGGGTTATGATAGCAATGGCCCTTATCACTGAACCACAATTACTGATCGCTGATGAACCTACAACTGCTCTGGATGTAACAATACAGGCGCAGATTATCGACCTCATAAATGGTCTTAAAGAAAGAAAGGATATGTCGGTAATTTTTATTACCCATGATCTGGGAGTGGTCGCTGGCATATCCGATTATGTTCTTGTGATGTACAGCGGCAGAATCATGGAGAGCGGTATAACCCGTGATGTTTACTATGATCCGATCCATCCCTATACGCGCGCTCTTCTAAAATCAACACCGTCAGTAGAACTGCTTAATAAAGAACTATATGTTATTCAGGGAAATCCGCCCGGCAATTATGAAAATATAAAAGGCTGTGTATTTGCTCCACGGTGTGAGTTTGTTCAGGATAAATGTGAAACAACAATTCCCGAACTTAATGAGATTAAAGAAAAACGTTATTCTGCCTGCCTGAGGATGCAGGAAGGGACATTGCCTGATAGTTTTAAAAATGGAGATTCATAATGAATGATCCTTTATTGAGTATTGATAGTCTGAAAGTCTATTTTCCTATTTATAAAGGCACCTTTTTCAACAGGAAAAAGGAGAGACTGAAAGCTGTTGACGGGGTCAATCTAAAAATAGAACAGGGTGAAGTTATCGGTCTCGTGGGAGAGTCCGGTTGTGGAAAGTCCACTATTGCCCGTGCAGTGATGTGCCTGACAAAGGCAACTTCCGGCTCCATTACTATGGAAGGTGAAATTCTAAATAAGCTAAGCCCTGAGGAATTGAAAAGAAAGCGTCCCGAATTTCAAATGGTTTTTCAGGATCCTTATGCATCCCTTAACCCCAGAATGACTGTTTATAGCATACTTTCTGAACCTCTTGAATACCACAAGCTTGTCAAAAGGTCGGAACTGGCTGAAACGGTTTCGAAACTGTTAGAAGAAGTCGGGCTTGCTCCCAGTGATATGGGTAAATACCCCCATGAATTTTCCGGAGGGCAATTACAGAGAATCGCCATAGCCAAGGCACTGGCTCTTCGGCCCAAGCTGATTATAGCTGATGAACCGGTTTCTGCCCTGGATGTTTCCATAAGATCCCAGGTTCTGAACCTCCTTGCCAAACTGATTAAAAAGCATTCTCTTACTCTCCTTTTTATTTCCCATGACCTTTCAGTTATAAGGCACATATCCGACAGGATAGCGGTAATGTATCTTGGGAAGATTGTGGAACTGGGATCAAAAGACCAGGTATATTCCCGCCCGACCCATCCCTACACTCATGCCCTGCTTTCAGCAGTCCCTGTTCCTGATCCTGATAAGGAAAAGAATAGAGAAAGAGTCATACTGCAGGGAGAGCCGCCGTCACCTATCAATCCGCCATCAGGGTGCAGCTTCCATCCCAGGTGTTTGTACCGGCAGGAGAGGTGTTCTGAACAGACTCCGGTACTAGAATCCCGGGATGATAGTCACAGTGTTGCCTGTTTTTACCCCCTTAACTCACAGGCTGTGTCGTAATTGCTAAATTGGCAAGGTCATCTTATTTAAAAAACTAAAAGTAGGGTCGGGATTTATTCCCGACCACTATATATTTCGAATAATATTAAACCTTTAAACTGGTGGGGTATAAAACCCCACCCTACGAAAAGATTTTTAGGTTATTAGTTAAAATGGCATTGTAACACAATCTGTCAGGGGAAAGCCTGTAATCTGCTATAACAAAAGCAAACTACAGAAACTGCACTAGATTATTTTAAGATTCCGGTTTCGGAGGAGCCAGCTCAAACACTACCGGCAGCCTGACAATACAATCTACAGCGTTCCCATTTAATTTGGCAGGCATAAAGCTGTATTGCTTGACAGCCTCTATAGCTGATTCATCAAATACTCCCTCTGGAGATGAGCTAAACACGACAGGCTCAGCAGCTACCCCTTCCTTTGTTACAACCATTTTAACCACAACCTTCCCCGTGATTCTGTTTTGTGCGGCTTCAAAGGGGTATTTAGGCATAACTGGTTGAAGAATTCTGGGAGGAACGTCAATATCAGTCAACATATAGACAGAGTCTGACTCGGGTTCCGCATCGGTTTGTGCCTTTTTGACCCCCGACATGCAGGAAAGAGTAAGAGAAACAAAGCAGATCGTAATAAGAAGTGCAGAGGCAACAGCTGTTGCTTTTCGGGAAAATCTTTTAAAATTAGCAATCATGGCAATTCTCCTTTTCATTTGGGATTTACTTTCCATCACTCCGGCCAGGGCCGGCAGTTGACGGTTCTCACAAAATTTTTCAAGAAAGCCCATAATAGTTACGGCATATTCTCCGGTCTGGGTGTGCTTTATACGCGACAGCACTGATGCGTCACAGGCTGATTCCTGGTCAACCCGCATATGATAAAAGGCCAGCCAGACAAGGGGATTAAACCAGTGAACAACCTGCATGATTGAAAGCAGCCAGGATATCCCTATGTCATGACGTTTTAAGTGTCCGAGTTCATGCATGAAGACATATGCCAGTTCCCTGTCATTGAGTTTATCAAGGGTTCCTTCAGGCAAGAGGAGCCTGGGCCTGATATATCCGAACAGGGCGGGACTGTTTACCTTATCGGTTACTATAATTCCCATTACAGTATGAATGTTCATAGTGCTTTTACATTCTTCCAGCAGATTGAGGATTTTCTGGTCTGTCAACAGGGGCCTTGACCTGATGATGATCCAGAAACGGAGATTTTTTATAAAAATATAGCTGCCCAGGGCCATTATTCCGCCAAGCCATAAAAGTAATAATGCCTGGTAGAGCGGCATACTCCATTCATTGGTTTTTGAAGCAGCGTTTACTGTAATGGCTGATAATTCGATCAGGTTGGCCTCCTGCAGGGCCGGTATAAAATTAAACAGGTTCAAGACTTTATCAAAACCTACAGGTACAAGCATTCGGACCAAGAGTATCAGCCATAAGCTGTAATTCCACCATGAGGGCAGTCTCTTTTGAGTGAAAAACCTGATTATAAAAATGAGGCAGACTAAAATGCTGATGTCAATGGTATAATCCAGAAAATCCATAAGTAAAACAGGTAATCCTGAAAGTATCTTTTCCATTTCTTACTCCATTTTATTTTCAAAAAGACTCTTCAGTTCTTCGATCTCTTCTTTTGATAATTTTTCACTCTCAACCATTGTAGCGATCATTGGTTTCAGGGCGCCGCCGAAAACCCTTTTCAAGAAGGATTGGCTTTCTTTCCTAACAAGAACAGACTCTTCTACCAGGGGATAATAATGATACTCTCTTCTTCTATTTTCGTAGCCAATGGCACCTTTCTTAACCAGCCTGGTTAATAGTGTCTTGATTGTTTTTGGCTTCCAATCCGTTGATCCGGAAAGGTTCTCTACAATATCGTTCCCGGTGATGGGATTGTCGTTCCAAATCACCTTCATTACTATCCATTCTGATTCTGATATCTTTGGCATATCTCCCATTTTTAATCTCCCGGCTATTCTAGATTACATTTGTAAGACAGTATCTTACAATCGTAATCTAATGTCAACATAAATTTTTATTTTTTTTCTATTTTTCTATTATTTTCTTTATTCTTTTAAATAAGTCAAAAATATGCTAACAAAAATACGTTTCTGATAAGACTATAGAAATTGTTGGGTGGAGTTAAGTTGCTGATTTAAAGAGATATGCCCTGTTTGAAAAAAAATAAAGGAGACATTCGCCCCCTCGATATTTTTTATGGGGTGAGTGACGGGACTTGAACCCGCGACATCTTGGGCCACAACCAAGTGCTCTACCGGCTGAGCTACACCCACCATAGTTTGTTATCTATTTACCATGCTTTTTGTTTTTTGCAACAAAAAGATTGAAAAATATAAATGAGGAATAAAAAGGTTGGCTATTATGGCAGATAATAAATCAGAATTATTCAGAATGATACCTGCGGTGGACCGTTTGCTCGATACTGATGAACTGAAAAATATTTCAGAGTCCTATCCCCGAAATCTTATTTTAAGAGCAATAAACGATGTGTTGTCTGATATCAGAAAAGGTATTGAAAAGGAAGATATAAGCAAAGACCGCCTTGAAACGGCTATCGGGTCCATTACGGAAATAATCAAGGATAAGTTGTCAATCCTTTCCAGGCCGAGTCTGAAAAACGTAATAAATGCGACAGGGGTTGTCATTCACACAAACCTGGGGAGATCTATACTTGCCGACAGAGTTATAAAAAGGTTTAAGGAGATCGGGGGCGGATACAGTAATCTTGAATATGACCTCGAGAAGGGAAAGAGAGGAAGCCGATACTCCCATGTTGAGGGTATATTAAAGGAGTTAACCTCAGCGGAAGCTGCCATGGTCGTAAATAATAATGCGGCAGCCGTACTTATTGTTCTTGAAACAATAGCAAAAGAGCGTGAAGTCATAATTTCAAGGGGTGAACTGGTTGAGATTGGAGGTTCTTTCAGAATACCCGATGTTATGAAAAAGAGCGGCGCGAAAATGGTAGAGGTGGGTACTACCAATAAGACCCATCTAAAGGACTATGAAGAAGCAATTAATCCTGAAACAGCCGTTATTCTTAAGGTTCATAAAAGTAATTTTCAGATTGTCGGATTCAACGAAGAAGTGGATAGAGAGGAGCTTGTTGAACTCGGGAAGAAACACGATCTTCCGGTAATTGAAGATCTTGGCAGCGGTTCATTTATTGATCTTACTAAATATGGGCTGGCGTGGGAACCGACAGTAGAGTCGGTTCTGGAAAGCGGAGTGGACCTTGTTACCTTCAGTGGAGATAAAATGCTTGGCGGTCCACAGGCAGGCATCATCCTCGGGAAGAAAGAACTTGTTGAAAAAGTAAGACAAAACCAGCTCAGCAGGGCTTTAAGGATTGATAAACTTACTCTGCTTGCCCTTGAAGAAACACTGAATATCTACAGGGATGAAAAAGGTGCATTGGAAGAAATACCGACTATGAGAATGATATGTCAGACCTATGCCAGCCTTAAAGCAAAGGCAGGTCGTTTGAACAGGATGATTGAAACAAAAGATGGAAATAATTTTATAGTTGATACAGTTGATGGAATATCAAAAGTTGGAGGCGGGGCTTTACCTCTTATGGAACTTCCTACCAGACTTGTCCGCCTGACCCCAAAAGCCGTGCCCGCGCAGCAAATCCATGAATCTTTCAAGTCGAAAGATATCCCGATTATTGTGAGAGTGGAGCAGGACAAAGTCCTTCTTGATGTGAGGACAATACAGGACAGTGAATTGAAAACTGTTGCTTCAGCGATAAATGATTTAAATCGTATCTAATACGACCAAAGTCAGGAGATCATATGCTAAATATTATTGATGACATTCTGCAGGAAAGCATCAGTGTAAAAGAGAAATTTATTATTGATCATAAAAATGATCTTATAACTCTCTCGGAAAAAATAGTGACTTCCTTTACCAGTGACAGAAAGCTTTTATTGTGCGGAAACGGGGGAAGCGCTGCTGATGCGCAGCACATAGCGGCTGAGTTTGTGAACAGATTTGAAATGGAACGGCCTCCTCTTCCTGCTATCGCCCTTACAACCGATACTTCAATTATTACATGTATTGGAAATGATTATTCCTTTAATGACATATTTACAAAGCAGATAAAGGCTATCGGGCTTGAGGGCGATGTTCTGCTGGCCATAAGCACAAGCGGTAATTCTCCAAATGTATTATCAGCCGTGGAAGCTGCCAGGGAGATGGATATTTATGTGGCAGGACTGACCGGGGGAAACGGGGGAAAGCTGAAGGACTTGTGTGATATCTGTATGATAGCAGGCAGTGACAGGGCAGCGAGAATACAGGAGAGCCATATCCTGGCAGGTCACATAATATGTAAGCTGGTTGATGAAATGTTGTTCGGCGGGGGAGAGGATGGTTAGATTGTTGAAGTTTGGAAAGAGAAATTAGAAAAGAGAATATAGCGAATGCAGAACCCAGGAGTCAGAAAGGACTTGGAGGCTGTAAAGCTAGTAGGCTGGGATGCATGTACTGTTTGATGGATATTGGTTTCATGATGCTGGGTACTGGCTGCTGTGCCGTCATCCCCGCGGAGGCGGGGATCCATTTTTTTCTGCCTATATCAAATGGATTCCCGCCTCCGCGGGAATGACGGTTACGATAGTTTTTACTAATAAATCAGATATTAGGTTTACGTGTTCAAAAGTAAGAAACCAGAAATATGCAGCTTAAATGTGTCAACTATTTTAGGACTAGACAGAGATACTCTTTACTGTTTACTGTTTTCCGCTTTTATAGCACTGACTGCAGTGAATCGTTTTAATGATAACATTTGTCGGAGATGCCGTAATGACAGAATGGAAGCCAATTTCCTTTGATAAAGTAAAAACATATCCCCTTAAAGACAGGTCGAGCAAAGTAAGTATTGATGATTTTGCGAGGCCCTGGAAAACGGGTGAAAGCTTGAAGCACTGGCTCGATTCTCTACCGGGGATACTGGCCGGAGAAGACCTCTCGAAAATATCAGAATGTATTGTAAAGGCAGTAAAATCAAAAAAAATGGTTATTCTGGGAATGGGAGCCCATCCAGTAAAGGTCGGATTAAATCCGGTAATAATCGACCTGATGGAAAGGGGAGTCATAAAAGCCATTGCATTGAACGGGGCGGGTATTATCCACGATTCTGAGATAGCCATGGCAGGACACACATCAGAAGATGTGGATGCGCGTCTGAATGAAGGTATGTTCGGCATGGCAGAGGAAACAGGACAACTGCTCAATGAAGCGATAAAAAGAGGAGTTGATAATAATGTGGGATTGGGCGCCGCTGTCGGAGAAATGCTGATAAAAAGGAAATTTCAATATAACCGTTTCAGTATTATCGCAAGGGCCTATGAATTGGGAGTTCCTGTAACTGTACATGTGGCTGTTGGAACGGATACTATACATTTTCATCCGGAAGCTGATGGGGCGGCGATCGGGAAGGCATCTCATATAGACTTCCGGATCTTTTCCCGACTTGTATCGAACCTGGAAGGAGGCGTTTTCATTAATCTGGGGTCAGCTGTTATCATCCCCGAAGTCTTTTTGAAGGCAATTACCGTGGTAAGAAATCTTGGTTATAATGTAAAAGACTTTACAACAGTTGTCATGGATTTCATGAAACAATACAGGCCGATGACAAATGTATTAGACAGACCTATCCAGGATGGCGGCCGAGGATTTACCCTTATCGGACACCATGAGATTATGTTTCCGCTTCTGGCTGCGGTAATTATCGAAGGTCTGGGAAAAGATAAATAATAAGGAGATTTTTTAATGCCTATTTATGAATATACATGCATGAAATGCGACGAAGAATTTGAATGCATTGTCTTTGCCGGGGATACTGTAACATGCCCGGAATGCAACACGGAAAAAGTAAAAAGGAGGATGTCAGCCTGCAGCTTTAAAAGCGGCGGGGATAGCAGCAGTGATTATTCTGCTTCTTCCGGTTCAGGTTCCTCATCCGGTTGCGCGAGCTGTTCAGGAGGAAGCTGCGCTACCTGTCATTAAATAATTGTATTATCTAGTATAAGCCTATTTAGTTCCGGAGAATATGATGCGTATTGGTTTTGGATATGATGTTCACAGACTTGTTGAAGGTAGGCAACTGATTATCGGTGGTGTAAATATCCCCTGGGAACTGGGGCTGCTTGGGCATTCGGACGCGGATGTTCTTGTCCATGCTGTAATGGATTCTATCCTGGGAGCACTCGGGCGGGGAGATATTGGAAAACATTTTCCTGATAATGATCCGGTGAACAAGGATAGAGACAGTCTCCTTATGCTCCGGGAGATTATGTCTATGGTAAAGCAGGATATGTATTTCGTAAATAATATTGACATAACAGTGGTGGCTCAGAAACCCAAACTGTCACCCCATATAGAAGAAATGGAAGAAAACCTGTCAAAGGCCCTGGATACTGATATCAGCAACGTTAATATAAAGGCTACAACTACTGAGGGGTTGGGGTTTGCTGGAAGGGAAGAAGGTATGGAGGCTTACGCGGTTGTGTCTTTGGTTAAAACGGTTTAGTGTCCCTTTCGGGGATGGTTGAAACCCATTGCCTTTAAGTGAAGAAAAATTTTATTGTTGCATTGTGACCTGTCAATTCCGCATTGCAACCCCGATGAGTTAAAGGCGATAGGTAATAGGTTGTGGATTCCGTGGTCAAGCCACGGAATGACGAAATCTGTGCCACAGAATCCACACTACCGTCATTCCCCGACTTGATCGGGGAATCCAGTTCTGTCGTCTTTTTTTTAAAAAACCGGACCACATAGGTGTTATTCCAGATGAAGCATGGCTACAAATAGTCAGGGGGAAATTTAAAATGGATTCCCGCCTACGCGGGAATGACGGTGGAGTCAATTAATAATATCGTTTAATATAGGTCAGGAAGGTTTATGATCTATACTTTTATATTTTAGGTAAAAATATGAATTTAAAATTATATAATACAGCCACGAGACGTAAAGAAGAGTTTGTTCCCCTTATTGAAGGTAAAGTGGGGATGTATGTCTGTGGTGTAACAGTTTATGATCATTCCCACATTGGACATGCCCGGTCAGCCATAGTATTTGATGTGCTGGTCAGGTATCTCAGGGCAAGGGGAATGGATGTTACCTATGTCCGCAATTTTACTGATGTGGATGATAAGATAATTGCCAGGGCAAAGGAAGTCGGTAAAGATACAGGCGATCTCGCCCAGGAGTATATTGAATCATATTACGAAGATATGAATGCCCTCGGGGTTATGAAGGCCGATAAGGAACCAAGGGCAACAGAATATATAAATGACATGATCGAAATGATAAAGGTCCTGATTGACAAGGGCTTCGCCTATGAAGTGGGAGGAGATGTTTTTTATTCTGTTGAAAAACTGGATGATTATGGAAAACTTTCGGGCAGGCGTATTGAGGACATGAAGGCAGGCAGCCGGGTTGACATAAATGAGAAGAAGAAACATCCCATGGATTTTACTCTCTGGAAAAATGCCAAGCCGGGAGAACCCATGTGGAGCAGTCCGTGGGGTGACGGCAGACCGGGATGGCACATGGAATGCTCGGTCATGAGTAATCACTACCTGGGCGGTAGCTTTGATATACACGGGGGAGGCAAGGACCTTCTTTTTCCCCATCATGAAAATGAGAGAGCCCAGTCAAAGGCCGCTACCGGTTCCGAATTTGCCCGGTATTGGGTTCATAACGGCTTTTTAACTGTTGAATCGGAAAAAATGTCAAAATCTTTAGGCAATTTTATTTTCATAAAAGATGCCCTTAAGAATTATCATCCGGAAGTCCTGAGGTTCTTTCTCCTTTCAAAACATTACAGGAGCCCCCTCGATTTTTCGAAAAGAGATGTGCTGGATTTTCAGGCCGGGCTTGTAAGAATTTACCGAACATTAAAAAGACTCGAGAAACTGATTGGCCCATGTGAAGGCGATTATTTTAATAAGTTTTCGGGCCTGATTAAAGTCGATCAGGATAGCGAATTTCTAACCAGGTTTGTCGGATTTATGGACGATGATCTCAATACCGCGGGCGTGATAGGTATTGTTTTTGAAAAGATGAAGGAACTTAACCGGATAATGGATGACGTGGGCAGCAGTCCGGATACACATGTAAGAGAACAGCTCATAGAGGAAAGACAAAACCTGTTTAAAGCTTCTGTTGTCCTGGGAGTTTTAAAAAATGATCCATCAACATTCTTGTCTGAAATGGAAAAACCTTCGGATATTGATGAATCGGCAGTGGAAGACCTTATAATCCAGAGGACAGAGGCCAGGGCTCAAAAGGACTGGGCCAGGGCAGATGAGATAAGAGATCAACTCCAGGAAATGGGAATTGTTATAGAGGATGGAGCTGACGGCACGAAGTGGAGGAAATCAACCTGAGAATCGAGTCCCGCTTAACAACCTCTCATCTAAATATAGAATTTTTACATGTAACAATTGGCGCAAGGCTCATCCGCCGTCGCTGTAAGCTTCCGCCGTCGCATAATGCTATGGCGGGATAAAATGGCGGGACAGGGGGCGCAGGGCGCAAGGAAAATCTTTTGTCTCGAGCCACGAGCCGTGCGCCTTGTGCCAGTAAATTGAAACCTCTTTAACCCATATATCTATAAATTTTATTATTCCGCAATTTTCATAATAAGGACCCCTATGCTAAAAATAGTAACAGACCTTATGCCCTGCGGTGACCAGCCGCAGGCCATTGATGATCTGGTAAACAGTATCACCAGGGGAATAAAACAGCAGGTTCTGCTTGGTGTGACCGGCTCAGGTAAGACATTCACCATGGCCCATGTTATTGAACGGGTCCAGAAACCCACCCTGATAATCGCGCCCAACAAGACACTGGCAGCACAGCTTTATGGTGAGTTCAAGAATCTTTTTCCTGAAAACGCTGTTGAATATTTCGTAAGTTACTATGATTATTATCAGCCTGAAGCATATATCCCCCAGTCGGATACCTATATTCAAAAAGATTCAAGCATAAATGAAAGCATAGATAAAATGCGGCATTCTGCTACAAGGTCTCTTCTGGAGCGGGATGATGTGATTATAGTGGCCAGTGTTTCATGCATATACGGTCTTGGATCCCCCGAGGCATATCACAATATGCTCCTTTACGCTGAAAAAGGCGATGTCATGTCAAGAGATGATGCCGTAAAAAAGCTGGTGGATATATATTATGAAAGAGGTGATTATGACTTTTACAGGGGCCGTTTCAGAGTAAGAGGAGACATCCTGGACATATTCCCTGCATATGAGGAGGACAGAGCAGTCCGGATTACTTTTTTCGGAGATGAGGTTGAAACCATACAGGAGATCGATCCTCTTACCGGGAAGGTGATATCGGACCTCAACAGGATTACCGTTTACCCGGCCACCCACTATGTTACAAGCGTTGAAATACGGGACAGGGCCATTAAGAGTATCAGGGAAGAACTGAAACATAGGATCGAGGAATTCAGGATCAATGAAAAGCTGATTGAAGCACAGCGTATTGATGAACGTACCATGTTTGACCTTGAAATGATGGTTGAAATGGGCTACTGCACCGGCATTGAGAACTATTCCAGGCATCTTACGGGCCGCGCTCCCGGCCAGCCGCCGCCAACACTTCTTGATTATTTTCCAAGGGACTATCTTCTTTTTATTGATGAAAGCCACATTACGGTTCCTCAACTGAACGGAATGTACAAGGGTGACAGGTCGAGAAAAGATACCCTCGTGACCTTTGGCTTTCGGCTGCCTTCGGCCCTTGATAACCGGCCATTGAAATTTGAAGAGTTCAATGAAAGGATCAACCAGGTGGTTTATGTTTCAGCCACACCAGGTCCCTATGAACTGGAAACCAGCGAGGCATTGGCCGAGCAGATAATCAGACCTACAGGACTGACGGATCCGGAGATAATAATATCCCCAGCTACCGAACAGGTGGATGATCTTCTCAAGAGGATAAGAGAAAGAGTCGCGAGGAATGAACGGGTCCTTGTAACCACTCTTACTAAACGAATGGCGGAAGACCTGACAGAGTATTACTCTGAACTGGATGTAAAAGTACAGTATCTCCACTCGGATATTAAGACAATAGAGAGAATGGAGATTATCAGGGATCTAAGAATGGGGGAATTTGATGTACTCATTGGTATTAATTTATTAAGAGAGGGTCTCGACCTTCCCGAGGTGTCTCTTGTTGCAATAATGGATGCAGACAAGGAAGGCTTTTTAAGATCTGAAAGATCGCTGATACAGACATGTGGAAGAGCTGCCAGGAACCTGCACGGCACTGTAATTCTATACGCTGACCAGGTAACCGGTTCAATGGATCGGGCCATTGATGAAAGTAGCAGGCGCCGTGCAATACAACTTGAGTATAACAGGGAAAATGATATTACCCCCGAATCCATCGCGAAGAATATCGATAACGTACTGGTATCGGTTTATGAAGCAGACTATGTAACAGTGCCGGTGATATCTGAAGAGGCAAAGGAATACTTAACACCGGATGTAATAAAAGAGATGATATCTGATCTTGAGAAGAAGATGAAAGAAGCTGCTGCCAAACTTGAATTTGAAGAAGCAGCACGAATAAGGGATGAAATAAAGGAACTTAGAGAGGAAGAGCTGGAAATGATGTAGAATTTATCTGTCTTTATAACAAAACCTGTCCCAGTCCATGAGATATGCTGTTCCTGATATGGTGATACCATAAAATAGAACAGGCTTTTTGTTCAGGAACTTTTCAGTAGTTCCATTTGTAATGGTCGTCCCTGTGACAAGAAGAAGGTCGCACCATCCAATGGCATCATCGGTCTTTTCGGGTCCTTCGATGAGTGTGTTGAATTTGATTGTGCCGATATTATCAATATCAAGATCAACGACACGCAAATCAAAAATACTCGCCAATTCCTGAACAAAACGTGGCTGAAAACCTATCTGGGTTATCCTGGGTTTTCCATACACTGATTCAATGTGTTTCGCCAGTTGAACAGCACATTCTGCAGGTTCTTCATCTTTACAGTGAGTTGTTCCACGTATAAGTTCCATATGCTTTAAAGCTGCATTCAGTGACGCGATTAATATAGCTCTCTTGTAATTATTAACAGGTTCTGATTCCAATATATCCCTGAGATATCCTTCAAAATTGCCATACTGGTCGGTAAAGGCCTGACCTGATGAACTTTCAAGGTCAGCCTGCATAAGCCTTTCTCTTCCTTTTATAAGAGGATAATCATCTGATTCAGGATTGCCAATGGCCTCTTCAGGGCTAAGGGCGCGGGCCTTTATTTTTACCTTTTTGTCAAGCAGGTCCCTGTCAATAATATCAAGGGCGCGCTTTCTTATTTCATTGTAAATGGTTTCCATTTAATTCTTTTATTTATAACTGATATTTTACACTATATTATAAAAATAACTGGATTCCCCGCTCAAGCCGGGGAATGACGAGCAAACGAATATGGTTAAAGACTGTCATTCTCCGGTTTGAGCGGGGAATCCAGAAATATTATGGCTCAAAAAGGCAATCTTATAAATATCTTCAGAGTAGAAGAGTTAACCGTTAAACTCCTGACGCTAAAAAAGCCTACTTTATCATAATGAGCTTTTTAATACCTTTTACCTGCCTGAAGTTTGCCCCCTGACTCACACACCTCAACGCGAGTTCGTTGTCTATAACTTTAGTTCCGGCCACCGCGTCAACTCCATAATCGAAAAGAACGGGAGAAAGGACGGCTGAATCACCCAGTACAATAGTAAATGCACTGACCTTTTTTAATTTAAGAAGGTCCTCGATACTGTGGTTGGTTATGGCAGTCCCTGTAATTGCCAGAACATCAGCTTCAGGTATAAGGTCCCGGGCGCTTTCCTCAGGGTGATCACCTGGTTTGGGATTCTTTTCGATTACCCATAACTCCCGGGCGATTTCTTTTAGTTTTGGTATAAAAGGAAAGTGACCTATTATAACTATATTCCTGTCCATTCCCTTCTCGATAATAAGTTCACGGGCATTGAGTTCGGAACATCTTGATTCATCTATATCAATGAGTGAATTAATAGCCGCCATGCCAATGGCTGCCTCAAGAATACTTTCTGAAAAAGCCGTGTCAGCGAGTTCAAGGGCGGACAGGTCAAGAAGTGTCCCGGGATACTTTACCAGGGGAGGGGGCTGTTTTAAGGCGTCTCTTGGCAGTGTAGCTGCCAGTCCGCAATTCCGGGTTAAAACTCCCGTATGAAAAACGCCCTGGCGAATATCTTTTATCTTTGAGTCATGGCCCAGTGATGCAATTATATCTTCAAGAATCATCATAATTTCCTTCCGCAGCAGCTTCCGGGACCTGCACATCCGGCGTCAGATGGATTTGATCCGCAACAGCCTGTATCATCGGCACCCGGAAAACCCGCGGAAGCATTGCCTGAAAAGGAAGATGTAACAGACATCATTTTATCAAGATTCATGCTGCCGCAGCCTGCGCACTCGGGGACATCGTCAGAAAGAGTTATAAGTTTTTCACTTTCCCTGCCGCAATCCCGGCATTTAAAATCATATAAGGGCATCTTTATTCTCCAATTAGATTTCCACCGTTCCCCGATCTGAAATCATCGATCGCCTTTTCAATTGTCTTGTTTGTCAGTCTTATACAATGTTGTTTTTGATCAGGGATTTCTTCGAGTTCCCGGAAAATATCCCTGTCCGTAACTTTAAGGGCTTCATCAAGGGTTTTACCCTTTATCATGTCCATTGCCGCCATAGCGGCGGCGATTGCCCCGGGACAGCCAAGAACCTGTATTCTGGCATCCCGGATTATTTCTTCTTCGATTTTTAGAGAAATTTTCATTGTATCACCGCAATGGCCGGTCAGTTCACTGACCTGATTCGCGTCGGGCAATACTCCCATGTTCTTTTTGTCCAGGTAGTACCGGATAGCCTTATCAGAATATCCAGAACCTGAAAGCAGTTCTTTTGTGGTTTTTATATCATTATTCATTGTGTTATTTAACTCGTTCATCATTATCCCTTCAGTAAACTATTTTTTTAATGCCCGGATTCCAGGCCTTTGATAATCCTGAGATTTTTAAGGAGCTTTTCCGTCTCTTCTCTGCCCGGCCGGACAGGGAGATTGGTCATAAGACCTAAACCCTCGCTGGCTTCATGAAAATCCTTCTCCGGTAGACTGCTGACAGCCACACAATTTATCATCGGGTTTGATGTAATCAATTTTTTAGAGAAGGCCAGACCTGACATATCCCCAACTTCTTCATCCGCTACAACAAGATCAATAGTATTGGCTTTAACCATTTCTAATGCCATATTTCCAGATCCGGCATGGAGAACTTCAATATCATCATTTTCCTTTAATACTGAAATAAGCTCCGATAGAGATTCATCATTATTACTCACCAACAGCAGCTTCAACATAACGCACTCCTGCATTTAAGCTTTTGATTTTTTAACACCTTGTGCCGCTTGTCCCGCCATCTTGTCCCGTCATAGCTTTATGCGACGACGGAAGCCCTGAGCCTGTCGAATAAGGCGACGGCGGATGCGCCCTGCACCTTGGGCCTTTTTTTATTACCAATGCCCATCGACATTAGCGCTGTCGGAGTGTGGTAATTTCCCGTCGAGATATGCTTTGACGGCTTCCCTTACAGTACCGGCAGCATCATTTGATACCGCGACTTTTCCTGCCTTTAAAGCCTTAAAAGCATTGGGTCCGCAGAACCCCGTTAAAAGGACTTCTGCCCCGCTGTTTACAACATTGCTCGCGGCCTGTATCCCGGCACCCTTCATGGCATTTACATTAGAGCTGTTATCGATTACCTGGAATTCATTACTTTCGGAATCAACAACAACAATATATGCCGCCCTGCCAAAACGCGGATCAACCTGTGCATCGAGATCTGTTCCCTGGGATGTAATTGCAATTTTCATTTTATACAGCACCTCCTCCTCCGCCACAGACCTGATCATCACCGATAATGCTCAGTTTGCCGGCTATAAGATCTTCTACAACAGGCCTGATCTCCGGCCTTGTGGCGTCATGATAAACATCAATTCCAACCTGACGGAAACCCATAAGAGGTCTCATTCCTATACCTCCAACTACAAGTGCGTTTACCTTGTTTTCCGAGAGCAGGTTCACGGGAACCATGCACCCACCCTGAACATGCTCTTTATTGTTTAATGTTGTTACCTGCTCTATTTCACCGTCCTTTACATCTACAAGTGTAAACACATCACAGTGTCCGAAATGACCTGCTCTCTGACCATCAAGCCCTCCATTTTCCATTGAAGGTATTGCTATTCTTCCATCTTTCATTTATAAATCCTCCTGATTTTTTGGTTAATTACTTCTTTAAATATTATAAAGTTATACTGATAACTGGACTGAAACCCTTTTGTGTTATGTGTTATGTATCGCTGTAAAGCCTGTCACTTACCCGATGCCATATGTCCTTAACCTCTCCGCATACCCCCGCACTGGAATCATATTCAAAGATATTTTTGCCTTGTACCATTGCCTTTGTAAAAATGGAATCAAAGGGGATCTGACCGACGAAAGGCATATCATGGTCCTTGGCGAATTGTTCTATTTCTTTTGCCTTATCCGGGTTAAGGTCATATTTGTTTACACAAACCATTGCGGGAATATTAAAGTGAGAGGCCAGTTCAGCTACCCTTGTCATGTCATGAACTCCCGATACCGTCGGTTCAGTTACTATAAGAACCGCGTTAGCTCCTCCTATTGATGCAATAACCGGGCATCCTACACCGGGCGCTCCGTCAGTAATGATTAGATCCAGCCCCTTATCTTCGGCAAGGTTTTTTGCTTCTTTACGTACGAGGGAAACAAGTTTGCCTGAATTTTCTTCAGCAATTCCAAGCCTGGCGTGTATCATGGGACCGAAGCGTGTGTCCGAAATATACCATTCCCCGCATGTTTTTTGCGGGAAATCTACAGCCTTTTCGGGGCAGAAATAAAAACAAACGCCGCACCCTTCACATTCTATTGAGTCTACAATATAATCTTCAGTTATAGCGTTCCATTTACATAATTCCCGGCACAAGCCGCATTCAACACATTTATCCCTGTTTATGACCGCTTCACATCCTCCTTTAAAAAGATCGGACTTAATAACATCCGGGTCCATTATCAAGTGCAGATCAGCGGCATCCACATCAGCGTCACAGAGGACCATATTTTGGGCCTGAGACGCGATCGCTGAAACCATGCTTGTTTTTCCAGTTCCTCCCTTTCCGCTGATAATAATAAGTTCTTTCATTTGTGGTTACTCCTTAACAGACAGTAAACTATCAAAATCCTCACAAACTGGAGACAGAGTGAGTTTTTGATCCATATGGTTTAAGGTATGCGGTATACGGTTTAAGGAAAGGAGATTTTATTGGCACTTTGTTTTTTAATTTTAGGCCTTATACCTTAGACCTTACACCTTATACCGTTCCGCAATACTGGGATAATCCAATTAATTATATCACTTCAAAATACTTAGTATTTTGTTATACAGTTCCAAAAATTTACCTTTCCATTCCGGGATGCTCTCAATTACCAGTTCTCCCCTTGAGTAGGATTCCGCGATACGTCTTTCAAAAGGGATTTCCATTAATATTGTAATATCTTCTTCTCTGGCAAAGTCTCTTACCTTCTCATCACCAAGATCAGAGCGGTTAATAATAATTCCGCATGGGATTTTGAGTAACTTTACAGCTCCTACGGCCAGTTTCAGATCATGTAACCCGAAAGGTGTTGGTTCAGTGACAAGAATAACGAAATCCGTGTTCTTCATGGATGCTATTACAGGGCATGAGGTGCCGGGGGGGGCATCAATTATAGTGAGACCATTTACTCCTTCATATTCTCTTACTTTTCTAATCAGCGGCGGAGACATAGCTTCCCCCACTCTCAATCTTCCGTGAATAAATCTAATACCATTTTTATGCCCTTTTTCCATTACTCCCAGTTCACGACCGGTCCACGAAATAGCCCCCTCAGGGCACACTTCCATGCATCCCCCGCAGCTGTGACAGAGGTCAGTAAATGGCAGGATTGTATCCGCTATAATAGCAATTGCTTTAAACTGACAGATTTCACTGCATTTTCCACAAAGAGTGCATTTGCTTTCATCAATTTCAGGAACAGGTGTGGTAATGGTTTCTTTTTCATCAATTACAGGATTAATAAAAAGGTGTGCATTAGGTTCTTCCACATCGCAATCCAGCAGTGTGACTCCCTTTTCCAGTGAAGCCGCCATGTTTGTGGCCACTGTTGTTTTGCCTGTCCCTCCTTTTCCACTTGCAATACTGATAATCACAATAATTTCCTTTTGTTTTTCATTTGCTTTTTCATAAAAGCGTCCAATGCTTCATGAAGGGTTTGTGCAGCCAGAAAGGCACAATGCGTATCCTCTTCCGGAAGCCTTCCAATTTTATTGAGAATGGTTTCCCCTGTTATCTCTGCCAGTTCATCCGGATTCTTACCCATGGCCATTGCTGCCGCGAATGAGCCGCACATATTGCTTGAGGCGCATCCGTCAGTCATGTAGGTTGCCTTTTTTACCCTGTTTTCCTGGAAATCCAGAAATATCTCCATTGTATCACCACATCTGCCTGTCAAACGGCCGTGTGCATCCGGATTTTCAATGGGCCCGATATTATCGGGGTTTATCCATCTTGCCAACGCTTCAGAGCTATAGATTTTTCTTAATTCTGAATATATCTTATCCTGAAGATTATCTGCAAATTCATCAAAGCTGTCAGACATGTCCTTATATCCTAAAAAATATTTAAAACTAGTGATAATCGTGAGTCCCTGCAATCACCTTAATACCTGTCTTTTCTTCAACAGCCTTCGCCAGTGTCTCTGGATCAAA
>JBHPCX010000005.1:0-78756 GCA_042573485.1 Thermodesulfobacteriota bacterium
GTATGGACGATATCTATATTTTCTTTTTTTATGATTTTATATATCCGCGTTATCGTGGATATTATTCTTGGAAAATTCATTGATTTGGTGGGGCCCATGGGTATGACGTAATTTGTGACACCAATCTCTTTTAATTTATCAGTAAAAGCACCTTTTTCAGGTGTAACACATACAGGGGTAAAATATTTTCTGTTAATGTATTCAAACAAAAGAAGGAGGCTTTTCTGTCCTCCTCCTTTTAAAGTGCCAAAACTGGAAAAATAAAGAATATTTTGCATGTTCGTCTAATGAAGTGTGCTGCTTCAGAGTATTCCAGAAGACTCAAGTATTGAGAGCATCTGTTCTATTCGATGGGCATAAGTGTGTTTTTTGAGTGTTTCCTTATACCCTCTGGCTGCGATTTCATGTCTTTCCGCTTCATGTGTTAGATAATAATTGATCATATCATTAAGATTTTCTGTATCTTTGAAGATTACAAGATGTTCCCCATCATTGAAAAGATCTCTCACATCTTTCTGATCGTCACATAGCACAAACCCACCGCATGCCATTGCTTCGTAGATCTTTGGGCTTGCCTGATAAACCGGTATCTCCTTTGTGCTGGGGTAATGTGTAACTAGAATAATTTTAGAGTTTGAATATATCCTTACCCATTCTTCCGGTCCCGTATGAGTTTTTTGGATGTATTGTTTTAACGGGGAGTTTTTTTCAACTTTGTCCCATCCGGAACCCCATATCCCAAAATCAAATGATTGTAAGTCTAGAGACTCGAAAATTTTATTACGGTTCGTATAATTGGAACCCACAAACACAACATCTTTCCTGAAGGATGATGGGTTTCGGCCATCCTCTTTTACGGGATAATGGTATTCGGGATCACAGGCGAAAGGAAGCCATTTGATATTTTTAAAATTTAGTTTTTCAAAAATATCAACGGCCTCTGTACCTCCGCAGAAGATGAAATCATAACAGGGCGCGGCATCCAGTATATTGGAAAAATTAATAGGTGCGTCAATCACCCACATTACAATGGTAATTCCCAGGTTATGAATATGCTGAACGGTCTCTTTTTGAATATCAAAACCCTGGGTAACTATAACTAGTTCCGGTTTGTTTTCAATAGCTAAATATAATAGTTTTTTATTTATCCTTTTTGTGTCGAAATGATCCAGAAATTTTAATTTATTTCTTATACGTCCTGGGAAGATATGTTGATGATCATCAAAGGAGATCAACTCATGCCCGAGTTTTTTTATACCATTCTCAATATACTCAACAATGGTCTGGTAAAGTGGGTTATGGTATCCGGTAACTAATATTTTCATAGACAAAGGTTTTTGCGAAGGGGGTATCTTTGAAAGATTTATTTGGCGAGATTCAATAATGACTTGAGTTTAAGTTTCAGTTTGCTTCGAAAGAAATAATCAGACATGATACGTAATCTTTCATGGATATATTTTTCATAATAATAGGTCGATGAACTTACGCCTTTATTGGAATAATAACAGATTGTCCTCTCTATATGATGTGATCCTGAAGGATATTTTTTAAACACCCTTAATAACCAATCGACATCACTATAAATAAAATATTGTTCATTGAAACAGCCTATCTCTTCAAATAAAAAACGCTGAATGAATATGGCTTGAAAGCATATTGTATTACTAAGAAAGTATTTAATACCTTTGACATGATGTTTTTTTAATATTAGCTTTTCACCATCTTCTATTATAACATCTCCGTAGATAATCGCTGATTCCTTATTCCTGAATGCTTCCAGTACATCACTAACAACATTATTATCGTAAAAGCAGTCATCAGAATTCAGAAAATATAAGATATCTCCATTTGAATATTTGAGGCCTTTATTCATGGCGTTATAGATACCGGTATCTTCTTCGCTAATGACTAGATCAATATCATCTTTGTACTTATTAATAACATCCAGTGTGCCATCGGTTGATTTACCATCAACGAGGATATATTCAATATCTCCATAGGATTGCTTTAAAACACTTTGAATGCAGCGATCGATATACTTTGCACTGTTCTTGCAGACTGTGATTATTGTAACTTTCATGATTCCCTAATTTTCCACGAAAATTTTTTGGCTATTTTATTCTTCAACAGTTTATATAACATTTTAGGAAGGAACACTTGAATCGCCAGGATTGGATTAATTAATTTTATACCATATCTTAAAGCTTCTAGAAGATAACAAAAAGCAATTCGCTTATTATTGTTTAATAATGATACCTCTATAACTCGCTGGGATACTTGTGAGAAATTTTCATGAACGTTTTTGATTAAAGAGTAACGATCTTTATTAGAGAGGTCATTTAACATCCATTGATTTTTCTTATAAATGCTCTTAATAATTTTATAATGAAATGTTGCCGGTGTATGATGCACACCACTTGAGTGTTTGCGGTATTCAGTTAAAGGCTCAGGGCAGAAAGCTACTTTATTTTTATGAGTTAACCTTATTCTTAAATCCGTGTCTTCATAAATAGGTAGCCTTTCATCATAAAAACCAATTTTCTCTAATAAATTATATATCACTAACTCATTGCGAAACAACCAATAGGGTTCCTTAAAGGCGAAAACATTCTGAAAAATGTCCATAGGTGTTTCAATAAAATCCTGTTTATTTTTAATCCATACGTCAATAAACTTACCATTGTGATCAATAAAATTAACGTTTGAAAATACGATTTTTAAACCAGAATTGCTATTTAGTAATTTATACTCTTTTTCCAGCTTTGTAGGACAGAAGCGATCATCACCATCAAGAACTGTTACAAGGTCACCTTGAGCTTTTTTGCACCCAATATTTTTTGTTTTGGGAATACCAAGATTGCTCGAATTATAATGCGTAGTAATAACATCTGGGTATTTTAATCGATATGCCTCTATTAACTCTCTTGAACCATCAGAAGACGCATCATCAACTATTATTATTTCAAGGGGTTGAAGTGTTTGGGAAAGGACACTTTCAATCGCTTCAGTGAGATATTCTTTCTGGTTATATGATGTAATTATGACGCTAATCTTATCCGGAATGACCATTTTTATCTTTCTTCTAGTTAAAAAGAAATTTAGGGTTCACTAATTATTTATCTCTAGTAAAATTTACTATTTTATCATGATTAGTAAACTCATTATTAAAGATATAAAAGGCATCAGGAAAAAATCGTAATAAAGAGATTATTGCTATACTTAGAGTTTTTATTGAAGTATCAAGCGGTAATAATCTAAAACGAAACAGGTTCTCTCTCTCACCTTGTTCAGATATCAGGATGTCTTGGATTATATTGTTCCACCGATCATCTGGTACTAATTCAACAACAGCTCCTGAATGCGCCGATGGAAGGAGCATATTAGAACCATGTATACCAATGACGACGTTACTTTCTGAATATCGTTTACACCAGTTCTTTTCTACCTGAACATTAATATTTGTTGTCCTAATATCATGTATCCAGTCGGGCAGTCCTCCCTGAAGTCCAAGACCTGCCACAGAGAAATCTAAATTTGGTATGGCTCTTTTTAGTTCACCGGCTAAAATTATAATCCTACTGGTTTGTTCTTGTCTCTGTATTTGAGAGTATTCCAATCTTAATAATCTACGTTTTAAGCGTCTGCTAAGACCTCTCCAACTTGCATAACGTTTTTCATCCCACCAGCACCGGTCGTCACGCCAAACGAAGGTAATAGTTGGTTTTTTCAAACTTTCAGTCCACTCTGAGATATTGAAAGGCTCAATCCCTGTAAAACGTTCAATCGAAAAATCATTTGGATCTGGATGTGGGAAAGCAACGCTTAACCAGCAGCTTTCAAATGTTTCAAACCTATGTTTTATCTTTTCAGCAAGCCAGTCATTCCATTCGATTCCTCGTTTAAGAGGTAAATCAATTGTCCATACTTCAGCTGCTCCTTCTGGTACCATCCAGGATAGAAATCTAGGTATAAACAATATCAAATCATAGCCAGGACAGTGATCGATATAAAACTGAGCGTTTAGTAATTTCAGGAGACTATGCCCATATAGTGTGTCTAAACAATTAAGTATTAAGGGCTTTTTAATCGGTCTTGTTTTCTCAATACTTATCTCGATGGGTTCGCAAGTCCTGTTTTGATAGGATTTTAAAAGCCAGTGAGAAAACCATCCTATATTCTGATTATCATAGGCATTGCCTGTCTCCTTTTCCAGAATTACAGGGTAATGGAGACCATGACCAGAAAGAAGGTCTCCATAAAAAATAGAGCTGCATTTATTGCACTTTAGTATTGCTAAATTTCTCATCCCAGGAATATACCAGCTATCCACATTGAGAATAACATCGCAATGTGGGCATTTATGTTGAATGCTTGGAGTGGGATGTAGTTTAATCATTTGATGTTTGTTTTATTGTGTTTGCCAATCCATATTATTTTCATAGCCAAATTCAATAAGAAAATTCCCCAGATCTTTCTTCACTATTTCACAGACTTTGGGAGTGAATAATTCTTTCCATACTCCTTTTCGTCCACCACTGGATATATGATCTCCATGTATCTGTGTTTCTTCATCATATTCTTGAAATCTCATAAAATGTTTTGAACGTTTCATATTCATATCAATAGAGTATTTATCAGTTAGTAGATTTTTTTTTGAAGCATTTATTTTTATTTTAAGTCGATCTGATAGATATGAGATTAATTCTATCTCATGGCCATTAAAATATTTTTCATACTTCAATAATATCGCATGGTTGTTTTCTCTATATTGTCTGAGATCTTCATGCCTTTTGAGGTTACAGAATAATTTTCTATGACTGTTTAATAAGCCGTTTTCAAGTCCATGAGACTCTGAAATGTCTTTCAATTGTCGCCGAGCATAAGAACAAATAACATCCCTCGGATCACGATAGGTTACCAATTTAATTGTATTATCTTCTAAGTAGTGGTGGATTTTTATTGGAGAAGCCCCTATCTCTTTTATAATTTGATATACAAATGTTGATCCGGTGCATTCCATACCTGCCACGGTGATATTTCGGGCGGTAATATAATTTAAGAAATTAGTAAGAGAAGATTTTCCTGAATAATATTCTATTTTCCTGACTATTGGCCAAATCAATTTTTTCATTTATCTAGCTCTATAATAAACTATATTTTTAAAAATGAAAGTTATGACATAAGGTCATTTTTCGATACGCCATTCTCCATCAACCAAGCATACACCATGACTTATCGGTGGTAGTATACCTTTGCCGTAAAAATCGCCTTCTATTATATTCAAATCCATTGCGTCATTTATACAATCAATATATTCGCCTCCCGCTCTAATGGAAAAGCCGATTCTATAGGTTGAAGCTGGTAGTGGTAATCTTGGGAGTCTGCAAACAAAGGCTCCAGAGCGTGGCAACATACCATATTGATTTCCTGTTATTCGGCTTGTAAGTAAGAATACAGGTACATCTAATTGCGTTTTACAGGAAATGCTTGAAATAACATTCAAACTTACATCATCTGTATAACATTCAAAATAGAGAAAAATATCTATATCCTGTCCAGCTGCAACAGAATTTAATGAATTGCCTTTCATATCTTTAACTTCAAGGCCTGTTACCCGGATTGTGCCTGAGCCTATTCTGTCTTTGCGCTCTTTGAGAGGGCTTATGGTTTTTGAAAATCCTTCTAAGTAATATGAAATAGCTTTTTTTTGATCGCCAAAATATTTTACTGATCCTTGATTAAGTACAATACCCTTTTCGCAAAGATTTTCTATAGCTGCCATGTTGTGACTGACAAATAAGACAGTTCGACCTTCCTTCGAAACATCCCCCATCTTCCCTAAACATTTTTTCTGAAACGCAGCATCTCCTACAGCGAGAACTTCATCAACTAATAAGATTTCGGGTTCAAGATGGGCTGCTACAGCAAATGCAAGGCGCATGTACATACCGCTTGAGTATCGTTTTACCGGAGTGTTTATAAACTTTTCGAGTTCAGCAAAGGCGATTATTTCGTCAAATTTTCTGGAAATTTCCCACCTGTCCATACCGAGAATAGCTCCATACAGGTATACATTCTCATGACCGGTCAATTCGGGATGAAAACCGGTGCCTACTTCAAGGAGCGAACCTACACGCCCCTTTAATTCTACCCTGCCTGCTGTTGGTTCAGTGATCTTTGATAGTATTTTCAGTAAGGTACTTTTGCCGGCTCCGTTTCTCCCTATTATACCTACTACCTCACCCCTATTAACTTCGAATGATACGTCTTTTAAAGCCCAGAAGGTGTCGTCGCTATCATGGAGCGAGGAGCTTGGAGCAGGGAGGGAAGAGCCAGAAGAAGAAAGCTTGGAGCGTGGAGCAGGGAGCAGGGAGTGTTTTAAATAGCGCCCTGCATCCCTCAGTTTAATAAAAGGGGCTTGAGCTGCATCAACTATTGTTTCTCTAATAGTTCTGTAGCCGGCGGTATCACCGGAACCGATGGTGTATCGTTTTGATAGGTTTTCGACCTTTATAACTATATTGGACATTTTACTTTTTCCAATTTATACACCCTGTACAACAAGCATGGAGCAGGGAGGAAATAGCATGGAGCTCGGAGCAAGGAGCGGGGAGTAAAAGCAAAGAAGGAATAGTTATTAAGCATATTTATTTTTTAAGATGTTTGATAAAACCTGTTATCATCTTGCATTCTTCTTCTAGATCCTTGAGCAATTCATCCCTGATCCCACTGTCTATCAATCCTCTTTGTTCAAAAACAATTACCATGTTTGCATCTTCGAATGTAGAACGTCGTGCAATATTTAAGAATTGAGCAAATTCCTTATCTGAATACGAGCCTGAGCCCTCAGCAATATTATTCGATATGCTAAGGCCTGCACCTCGCATTTGTTCCGCAAATCTATAAAGTTTTCTATTCTCGAGATTATCTGCAATATCAAAAAGTTTATCTCCTATCTCAATCGCCTTTTTCCAAATTTCAAGATCCTGAAAACGGAATAACTTGTTCCCTTTACTCATATCTCCAAGCTCCTCACTCCTTGCTCTAAGCTCCTTGCTCCATGCTATACGACATCCGCAAACACCCTCTCCATTCTCCTGAAGTAGAATAGGCCGCTGAAAAAAATAAAGAGTATGAGTGCGGTTGATATTCCCAGGAATCCCCAGTCGATGGGTTGATGGTTCATAATGCATGCCCTGTATGCCTTTATAACTCCGCTCATGGGATTGATAAGGAGAAACCAGATATATTTTCCTTTTGCCAGGCTTGTCGGGTAGATGACCGGTGAGACAAACATCCATATCTGTATTAGAAAGGGTATTACATACCTAATGTCCCTGTATTGAACATTAAGTGCTGAGAGCCATAATCCTACGCCAACAGCACAAAGGAATGTCAGCAATACCAGTATTGGAAAGAGGAGTATGCCGAAGCCGAGAATTACCTGGTAGTGAATAATTAATCCTGCCAGGATAAACATGGCGATAAAAAAATCCAGAAGCCCGCCCATGGCAGCTGAAACTGGTACAATTAGCCTTGGAAAATATATTTTTGAGATAAGATTGGCACTCCCTACAAGGCTGTTGCCTGATGTTGATACAGCGTTTGAAAAATATGTCCATGGAAGTAGAGCAGAATAAACAAAGATAGGGTAGGGCATTCCATCGGATGGCATTTGAGCAAGTCTGCCAAAGAAGAAAGTAAATATGATCATTGTAAAAAAGGGTTGTATGATCGCCCACAGACCCCCAAGAACTGTCTGCTTGTACCTTACCTTGATATCTCTTTTGGTCAGAAAATAGAGTAGCTCCCGGTAATTCCATATCTCTTTAAAGTCAACCGGTATCCATCCCTTTTTAGGTTCTATAATTGTTACTGGTGTTGTGTCTGTTGTTTCCATGGAGTTATTAGGAATAAATTATAAGGCAATAATTCGTACATTACAACAAGAATGGAACTGGGAGCATGGAGCGAGGCGCAGGGAGCACGGAGTAATAAATCGTTTCTTTTATGTGTTTGATAATATCTGTCATGTTACTGTATTCTTCTCCTTGTTCATCACTCCCTGCTCTTTGCTCCAGACACGCTTCCGCCCCCTGGATTACATTGTATCCAGTAAATTTTGTCAGGGAAATGATTTGCTGGTCTTAATTAAGATAATGAAATTTTATTTTAAAGAATTGTGACTCAAAAAACCATGATTATTCGATGATATTTATATCTACAGATTATTAATATAATATTAATTTAATAAAATTATTGTATTTTATAGTAAAATATGTTAAATGTCAATGAATGTGATTTCACCAGAACCAATATCAAGGTGTCATCAATTATGTTGTGTTCACACACTTTCAGGCATATAGCAGTGGTGCACGGCACAGGGTTCAAGGTGCAGGGTAAGACTGTTTTATAAAACTGATTTTAAACTACCCTGTAAAAATTGAAGAGAATATTTGTTTCAGGTGTACGCATGAAGTTAAAACCGTCATCGAATAAAACCATTTGTATTGCTCTTATTTTTATGTGTATATCTTTTATTTCTTCCTGTGGGTTCTTTAAAACAACATACAAGGTCGGCAAAGGTGCACTTAAAGGGACTTATTTTGTTACAAAAACAGCGGTAAAGGGAGTGATTGGTACGGGAAAGGTGGTATACAAAGTAGGGGAATTCACATTTAAAGTTGTTATGGCGCCTGTTACATGGCCGCTTACCAGGGATGAAATAGAAACTATTGACGGTCTTTCTCCAAAGGAAGCCATAAAGCAGGGTCGTGTAAAAATGGCGCCATATGTTGTCAATGGCAAAAGGTATGTGCCCATGTCCCTTAAAGAAGCTGTTAATTATGAAGAAAAGGGTATAGCATCGTGGTATGGTGATGAAACCAGGAGACAAAAGGGCGGTCACATGACAGCGAACGGGGAGGCATTTGATCCGGATGGTTTCAATGCAGCCCATAAATACCTCCCATTGCCAAGCCATTTAAAGGTGACTAATCTTGAAAATGGAAAATCAATTATTATAAGAGTAAATGACAGGGGGCCCTTTGTTGATAATAGAATAATTGATTTAAGCGCCGGAGCGGCAAAAAAACTCGGCTATTATAAGAAGGGCACAGCAAGAGTAAGGATTGAATCCATACAAGTCGAAAGCTGAAGTAGGCTAATAATGACGTTTCAAGGTGCATCATTGTAAGGGCACGATGCGTCGTGCCCCTACGCTTTATGATTGGATTTAATTAACCAAGATTTATTTCGTTAGTCGAAATTAATAAATAATGTGAATCAAGGTCTTTGAACATTAGTGCCCAAAATAGAACGTATTAATATTTTAATGCTATAAAGAATAAATCTTAATATGCTGTCATGCCCGCGAAGGCGGGCATCCATTTGTTTTTGCTTTTAAATATTTTAAGTGGATTCCCGCCCCGCCCTGTTAAATAGGGTTCCCTCTGGGAAATTAAACAGGGCAAGCGGGAATGACCAATACAAGTCCACAATTATTAAAATCCTTTAGATATTTATTATGATTGATTCTAAGGATTAGTGATATCTTGTTTTTGGATATGAGTGGTCTCTGAAATAACTTTAGTTTTTGAATTAAAACGAAAGGAATTAAATTGGAAACCAGTAAAGCCATACTGGCTTTTTCCCAGAGTGAGAAAATAAAGGAAGGCATTCTCTGGGCATCAAATATATTTAGTATACTTGATGGTCTTCATGAATCTGAAAAAAAAGGAGCGGAAAAGGTCATACATGCTCTTGTTAATATGATTGGGCAGGAAATAAGGCTGGCCCGAATGGTTTCAGGAATGGAGGCATGGGATGATGTAGAACCGCATATTGATAAAGCTGTTCTTATGATAAACAGCGGTGTCGGCCGTGAAGCTGTTGAGCATTTATCAAAGGCACTCAGCATGGTAACAACAATAGGCCAGAGAGCCATGAGTGTTTTAAAAGATAGAAAACTTGTTTGAACCGCGAAGACGCGAAGAACGCGAAGAATAAAAAATTTTAGCAATTTTAACGGACGATTAATAAAAGAGATTCAGCATAAGGCAAAAAGCATATATGCATTAACGTCCAGCCCGAAGGGAGTGAGTATTTACTGATCCTGATCTTTCTTGCAGGATCAGTAAAAGAAATCCTTGGCGAACTTGGCGGTTAAATCTTTGAATGGAGAAAATCAATTGAACAAAAAGAGTCTTGAAAAACTGTTGAATGATCTCAGGGACAAAAAGATATCCGTGAAAGATACAATGGACAAATTAAAGGATCTTCCATTTGAGGACATCGGTGTAGCGAGTATTGATCATCATAGAGAACTGAGAAGAGGCACGCCGGAGGTTATTTTCGGAGAGGGGAAAAACACTGATGATATAATAGCTATAATGAAAAGAATGTATAAACAGGATGAACATATTCTTGTAACACGACTTGCCAGGGACAAAGCCGATACAATAGTAAAGGAATTTCCTTCAAGCGTATATTATCCCAGATCGCAGGCACTTACTCTGGCTGATAAACCTGTCGAGATAAAGGGCAGAGGTACGATACTCGTTATTTGCGCCGGTACTTCGGATCTGCCTGTAGCGGAAGAAGCGGCTGTTACGGCAGGGTTTATGGGCAATGAAGTAGAGACAATAAATGATGTGGGCGTATCAGGATTACACAGAATACTTTCCAGAAGAGAGTCATTAACAAAAGCAGAAGTCCTGATTGTTGTGGCAGGAATGGAAGGAGCGCTTCCCAGCGTTGTAGGCGGGCTTGTTGATAAACCAGTAATAGCAGTTCCGACCAGTGTCGGATATGGTGCAAGTTTTGGCGGAATCGCCGCGCTTCTCGGAATGCTCAATTCATGTGCCTCCGGTGTTACTGTTGTTAATATTGATAACGGATTCGGCGCAGGGTATGCAGCCAGCGTTATAAACAGGGGGTAGGCTAATTCGTCATATTCCCGCAGTCATTTTGATTGCTATTAATTATGAAATAGAAGATAGTCGAATTGCATAGTGGTTTATGGTATACGGTCTAAGGTGGAAGGAAAAAATAAATTATATTCTCAATAGCCTATCCAAAAGGGATACAGACTTTGGAACGAGCCTACCGAATTATCTTGTCTTATTGACATTTTAACCGCTTTGAGATTATCAATGGCATTATAAAATTAAAAAAACAGTGTATTCAAGGACTGTTTATACTTATTAATAAAGAAAGAGAAAATATATGAAGAAAATTATGTTGATTAACGCGGTGGAATCCGAGGAACTCAGAATCGCTTTTGTTTCCGATAATATGCTTGAAGGATTCCATATTGATACTACCAGCGGCGAACTGCTGGAAGGAAATATTTATAAAGGTGTTGTTGAACGTATTGAGCCAAGCCTGCAGGCATGTTTTGTCAATTTCGGTTCCGTTAAAAATGGTTTTTTACCGGTAGATAGCATTCACCCTGAATATTACAATAAGATTGTTGAAACAAGCAAAGACCGTCCACATCCGCCGATCGAGAAGGTTATAAAAAAAGGTCAGGAACTCCTGGTGGAAGTATTAAAAGAAATGCCCGGAAGAAAAGGTGCGCATTTAAGCACATACCTATCCTTTGCCGGAAGGTATATTGTGCTGACTCCAGGCAGGACTATAAATGGAGTCTCCAGAAAAATTGAAAGTGAAGATGAAAGACAGCGGTTAAAGAGTATAATGAATAAAATGAAATTTCCCGAGGGCGTGGGATATATAATCAGGACAGTAGCAGCCGGACAGAATAAAAGAGAGCTTTCAAAGGACTTAAATAGATTGTTAAGGTTATGGAAAACCATTAAAAAGGGAGTAGTTAAAATTCCGCCCTATACACTCGTTCACAAAGAACAAGACCTCTGCCTAAGGACTCTTAGAGATTACTATAACAGTGAGGTTTCAGAGGTCATAGTAGATGATAGAAAGACCTATTCCAAGATCAAAGAATATATGAAGATCATTTCTCCCAGGGATTCAAGGAAGGTGAAGCCCTATAAGGAAAAACGGCCGATATTTGATAAATACGGTATTGAAGATCAGATAGAGAGTATATATTTAAACCAGGTTAAACTTAAGTCGGGAGGATCTATAGTATTTGGTATCACTGAAGCATTGATTTCAATTGATGTGAATTCAGGCAGGACGAAAAGTGGAAAAGATGTCGAAACCATGGCCTTCAACACTAATCTCGAAGCCGCGGTGGAGGCTGCCAGGCAGCTTCGAATGAGAGATCTCGGCGGACTGATTGTGATAGATTTTATTGACATGAGGGACAAAAAGCATATCAGGACGATTGAAAAGACACTTCGTGAAGAACTTAAAAAAGACAGAGCAAAAACAGATATCTCCAGCATATCAAAGTTCGGGCTTCTTGAACTGTCCAGGCAAAGACTGAGCCCGTCCCTGGAATCTAAAACATACCAGACATGCGAACACTGCAAGGGAAGGGGGATGGTCATTGCTCCGGGTGCAGCCGCGGTTTCTTTTTTAAGGAGAATCCAGAAGGGTGTGCTGAAGGGAAAGATATCCGGTGTTGTTGCGTCTCTACCCTATGAAGTAGCGGAGTATATACAAAATAAAAAGAGAAATGAACTTGTAGCTCTTGAAAAGAGGTATGGGATAGAGATAGATATAAAAAGTGATCATTCACTACCGCCCGGTGGAGGAGATCTTGAATTTGTAAAAGCAGATAGTAACAATAAATGACCAAAATCTATTATCAAAATTTCGATAGACGGAGGTAGCAGAGGATTTTGGTCAGCCCCGGGAGTCAGGGATGATGCGTAATGTTTAATAATATCATCTATTTCATTATTGTACTTCTTCTGTTTAACATAAGTTATGTTGATGATGGACAGGCTGAATCCTTTGTATACAGCCTGTCCATGTTTTTTATACTCTGGATGGTGCTTGTCCTCTATTGCCGCATCGGGTTCAATCGTCTTGTAAGGATGTACGAAAACGACCCCGGTTCAATTAGAGTAACCGCCTACAACAGCCTTGTCATGAGACTGTCAATAATCGCTATTTTAATATTCAGTCTTGATCTGTTTGTCTTAAACCTGAAATACTGGATCGAGAATATCCCCGTAATAGGAGAGATCTATGTATTCCAGGGGTTGCTGGGGATTATATTGTTTTTACTGTATCTCAGCACGATATGGTATTTTGCCTGTCCGTTCCATAGACTTGTATTCAATAGCGACATACAAAAACAGGCCTTTATTACTGGAAATATCAAGCTCAATATCCCTGTTATATTCCCCTGGTTATTTCTCTCTCTCGCTTTTGAAATAGTTGCTTTAAGCCCATGGCCTGCTTTTAATTTATTTATAGAAAAGCCTGCCGGACAGATTCTTTTCTTTACTATAATCCTTGCTGTTATCATGATTTATCTCCCTGTTCTGATACAATACTTTTGGGGATGCGAGCCTGTTGAAGCATCATATAAAGCAGACAACATCAGAGAGTTTCTCAGGGACGTCGGTTTGAAATATAGAAAACTTCTAAACTGGCCCGTGTTTGAAGGTAAGATGATGACTGCGGGTATCATGGGTGTGGTTTCAAAATACCGTTACATTTTAATAAGCGATTCCCTGATGGAGATACTTTCAATATCAGAGTTGAAATCGGTCATGGCACATGAAGCAGGTCATGCAAAATATAACCATCAGTTATTATATGCGCTGTTATTTTTAGGATATTTTACAATAGCTATCGGTTTTTTCGATCCCTCCTTCTATTTTACCTTAATGGGGTATATTGTACATAAACTGTCCGATGAAAAAGTGTCAGGAAATATCTATTTTATTTTTGTCGCTGTTCCGATGCTTTTATCACTTATTATCTATTTCCGCTTTATTATGGGATTTTTTATGCGCCATTTTGAAAGGCAGGCTGATACATACTCGGCGATTCTGCTTGGTGACCCGTCCCCGATTATTTCTTCTCTGGAAAAGATTGCATTACTTAGCGGCAAAATAAGGGATATTCCGAGCTGGCATCATTTCAGCATAAGGCAGCGGGTTGAATTCCTTAATAAAAGCCGGCATGATCCTGGTATGATCTCAGGGCACAGAAGAATGCTTAAAACTTCATTCTTAATTTATCTGGGCGTCACTCTGTTATTAATATATCTTCTCTATCTGACACCGGTCAAAAGGGATATCAGCTTCAGCCTGATAGGCAGTATCATTTCAGAACAGGTTGAAAAAAACCCTCAAAATATTGAGTTACTGGAAGACCTTGCCATGATCAATTATGAAATGGGAAAGTATGAAGAAGCAGCTGTTGTATATGAAAGAATTATCATTCTGGAAAAAAATCGCCCGGCTGCCCTTAACAACTTTGCGTGGCTTATCATTACGACTGATGTTAAAAAATTAAGGGACCCAAAAAGAGGGTTGGAACTGGCTAAAAGTGCGGTAGCGATTGAGAGATCGCCGATTTTCCTGGATACTCTGGCCGAAGCATACTGGGTGAATGGTAATACTGAAAAGGCCATCCTCATTATAAAAGAAGCCATCGCACGGGATGATACTGATAGCACCCATTATAGAAAACAACTGGAGAAGTTTATGAAAGCAGAATGAATTCTGCTTTAAAAACATTATTTTCTGTAGGCGGACAACCTGTGGACCAGCGTAATTGCGAAGTTTTTAAAGAAGAGATGTTTCAAAGAATCCGAGGCGTTGTCAAGCAATGAGGCGCTGATTTTTAATAAAATACAGTCTGTTATTGCAACAACATCAGCTATTCTGCGCTGACCTCCTATAAGGGCCATTTCTCCAAGGCAGTCGCCTGTTTCTATACAGGCAATTTCTTGTCTGTTTTTTTCAACTTTTGCTTTACCGCTCATAATAATATAAAAAGTATCGTCGATCTCTCCCTCCGATACAATAACACTGCTTTCCTTTATTTTGATGATATGACTCAACGCTACAATCTCCTCTATCTGCTCCTGCGGAAAACTCTGGAAAAATTTCAGGTGATGTACATAATCAGCTACACCCTTTACCTTTTCGTCAACAACAACGGTATCGCCAACTCCCCTTAGAGCAAATTTAAGATCATAGGCAAAATCAGTACAACTCTGGTATCGATTTGAAATATCTTTGGCTAATGCTTTCTTTACGATGCCATCAATAATGTCCGGAAGGTCCTGTCTTATGGAAAGAATAGATTCAGGTTCAACGTTTGTTATCTTATAGATAATAGAAAAATTATTTTCACCTGGAAATGCCTTTTGCCCTGTCAGGAGTTCATAGAGCACGCAGCCCAGTGAAAAAACATCACTTTGAAATGAAATACGTTCCTCGTTCACCTGTTCGGGGGACATATAACTTGGTGTTCCGAATATACCTGAAACAGTCTCGCTCTCTGTCATCTGAGCAACACCAAAATCGGTTATCTTTATTATTCCATCCGTGTCCAGCATAATGTTGGCAGGTTTTATGTCCCTGTGGATTATCCCGCGTTTGTGGGAGTAATTAAGCGCACTGCTTGCGCTCAGGACTATCTCTATAACCTTATGTATTGGTAATAGATTTTCTTTCTTGCAATAATAATCAAGAGTAGTTCCTTCTATATACTCCATTGCCAGATAGCAGAAGTCATCCTGCACGCCTACATCATGTACGGAAACTATATTAGGATGATTGAACCGGCCCGCAGACTGGGCTTCGACTAAAAAACGTTCCCTTGATTTGTCGGTAACTGTCTGAGCTGCCTTTATAGCTACATGTCTTTTAATATAAGGATCTTTTGCCAGAAATACTATACCTGCACCGCCCCGGCCAAGTTTTGCTGAGATTTCATACCGCCCAATGCTTTTTATGCCTGATAAACTGTCAATAAAACCGGGATCAATTGAGGTTTCTTCCATTTCACATTCCTATTAAGATCGTCTATATATAAATGTACAGGAGAGCATTACTCCTTTACGAAGTGCCTTGAATGTTTTAAGTTGTGATTTAAAAAGTGATGCTCCGATGAAGGTATTTTTTTATTTAAAAATTATAGACTTTAAATGTCAATATAATTCCCAAACTTATAGCCAATTATAATTAATTGCATTAACTTCAAAATATATCTGGGTTAGTTTATTTATAGTTATCAAGGTTATATAGCTACACACAAAAAAGAACAATATGATACCGCTTAGAGACACGATACAGTCAAAAAACTTCCCTGTAGTCAACAGTACTATTATAGCCTTAAATGTATTTTTCTTTCTGGTACAGTTGGCCCAGGGGAGTGGTTTTGACAGGTTTGTATATACATATGGTCTTGTTCCCGCTCGTTATACCGTTCCGGAAATAGGCAGGATATTCAGTTCCGGAGAACAGGTTATCGCGCTTTTTTCCTTTATGTTCCTGCATGGCGGATTCTGGCACCTGCTGGGAAACATGTGGTCATTGTATATATTCGGTGACAATATTGAAGACAGGTTGGGACACATCAGGTATGTGATTTTCTATATACTCTGCGGACTTGCTTCGGGCCTGTTTCATTTAGCCCTTAATTTTCACAGCAGGATACCCACGATTGGCGCCAGTGGAGCTATAGCGGGAGTTATGGGCGCCTATTTGATCTCCTATCCTAAAAGCAGGATATTAACATTAATACCCATAATATTTATTCCATATTTTATTGAAATACCCGCGTTCTTTTTTTTAGGATTCTGGTTTTTAATGCAGTTTCTCAACGCGGCGGGGTCATCGGCCAGCGGCGGTGGAATCGCGTGGTGGGCCCATATAGGCGGTTTTATAGCCGGTATCATATTTTTGAAATTGTTTTTAAGACTCCCGGAGTCCGGTATTAATGCCAGGCTTAAACGGGTTACATCAAAAAAAGGTACACCGGGCCTGCAGGTAATCCGGACATGCAGCACCCCGGACGACCCTAACCTGAACGGTGAAATAGCAATAAGCTCAACAGAAGCAAGGTACGGGACCCGAAAACTGGTGAATATACCATGGGGATTTCAAAGAAGGCTGTTCAGAATAACAATACCTTCAGGAATTAACAGCGGTGCCATACTTAGATTGCGGGAAATGGGCAAGGCAATGTCCTATAACCGGAGAGGTGACTTGTTCATAAAGATATTGGTAAAGGATTAATATGTAATAGATGAATTAAATTATTTGTGAAACTGTTCAATAGATAGTAGTAAATGCTTTGATGCTCTGATCACCGGGAAGGTCTTAGATACAAGGCATCGAGGAGAGCCGACCGAGGCGTATCAACAATATTCCGCAGGCCTGTCGAGAGCCTCGAGATCGAGCGAGAGAAGCAATCGCCTGTCCACCATAGCTTCAGCTACGGTGGGAAAAAACGAAGCCTCTCGATTTACTCGGGGCCATGAGTCCGTCGAATGGCAGATGACATCTTTGTGGTGATCAGGAAATAAAACTGTTGACAAAACAAGATATCTGACTCAGAATTTTCAGACAAATAAGAAAGCAGCATAATAACAGAGTAATAATCTTATGTAATAGATATTGGAAGTCAGGTGTTCAGCAATAACATAAACTTAATATTTCAGGATTTAAGAAATGACATCAAATAAGAAAAAAGACAGATATTCAGAGGCTGGTGTTGATATTGACGCAGGGAACAGATTTGTTGAACTCATTAAACCTATTGTGAGTAAAACATACAAATCAAATGTCATAACTGACATCGGGGGATTTGCAGGACTTTTTTCACTTCAGTCAAAGGATCTTAATAATCCCGTTCTGGTTTCATCAACCGATGGTGTTGGAACAAAACTTAAAATAGCGTTTTTAATGGATAAGCATGATACAATAGGTATTGACCTTGTTGCTATGTGTGTTAATGACATTATCGTACAGGGGGCCCTACCGCTGTTTATGCTTGATTACATTTCCATGAGCCCTCTCGACATTGAAAAAGCCGTGGATATAGTCAAGGGGATTTCTGCCGGCTGTATGGAGGCAAATTGTTCACTTATCGGTGGTGAAACCGCCGAGATGCCGGGCTTTTATGCTGAAGGAGAATATGATCTGGTTGGATTTGTTACAGGTATCGCGGATAATGACCTTCTTCTGGACGGGTCTGAAATAGCCTTTGGACATCAGCTTATTGGTATAGCATCAAGCGGGCTTCACAGTAACGGATATTCTCTGGTTAGAAAGGTGTTTTTTGAAGAATTAAAAATAAAGATTGATGACTACATTGAGGAGTTCGGACAAACCCTCGGTGAAGAACTCCTTACACCTACCAGAATATACACAAAAACCATAAATAACATAAGAAGGGGGTTCCGGATATATGGAATTTCCCATATTACCGGAGGAGGTCTGACTGAAAACCTGCCCAGAATTATCCCATCCCAGTGCAAAGTAGTAATTAATACATCGAGCTGGACACCTCACCCGGTATTCCAATATCTTAAGAAGGCAGGGAATATTCCTGAAGAAGATATGTTGCGCGTTTTTAATAATGGCCTGGGTCTTGTCATAGTCGTAAGTGAGGAAGATTGCGATGAAGTCCTTTTAAGCCTTAAGGCTATGGGTGAAGATGCTTATCATATAGGAACTGTGGAAGCAAAGGGAGAAGACGACCCGTCCATTGAATATATAGAATAAATTTAGGGGGTATTATTATGTTTGGTTTAGGGCCCTGGGAACTGGCAATAATAGCGGTTATTCTCTTGCTCCTGTTCGGAGCGAAAAGAATACCTGGAATAGGTAAAGGGCTTGGCGGAGCCCTTCGTGAGCTCAGGAATATCAAAAAGGAAATAAACAGCTCCGATTCCGATTCTGAAAAATCAGAAAATAACAGCCCAGAAAAAAAAGAAACAGGATCGGGATTTATTGAGGACAAAATAAAAAACAAAATGTTAAGCCATGTCCCCGGCGCTAAAAAGGCCATGGAAATAAATGACAAGATAAAAAAGGTGAAAGAGGTTATCAAGTGAAAGATGATGAAAAAAATTTCATCAATGAAATTAACCCATCATCTGAAGAGATTGCTAATATCTTAAATAGGATTGAAAAAATAGCTATTGTCGGTCTTTCACCTAAAGAAGACAGACCAAGTAACAGAGTAGCAAAATATCTCTTAGATCAAAGGTATCAGGTTATACCTGTTAATCCCGGCCAGAAAGAGATACTTGGCTTTAAATGTTATCGTTCTTTGAAGGATATACCCTTTGAAGTGGATGCAGCGGATCTCTTTATAAGAGCTGATCGAGTCCCCGATGTTGTGGATCAAGCCCTTGATAAAGGTATAAAATTAATATGGATGCAATTGGGAATTTATCACCGTGAATCCGGTGAAAAAGCTATCAGGGCCGGCGCATCGGTTGTTATGGACAAATGTATTAAAATAGAGCATGAAAGGATGACTTCATCTATTCCTTAAGAAGGCTGTCCAGCCTGTTTTGTTCTTCCAGGGCGTATAGTTCATCACATCCCCCAACATGATGATCCCCGATAAAAATTTGAGGCACAGTTCTTAAGCCACCGCTTTTTTCAATGACCTCCGTTATTAGTTCCGGGTTGAGATCAACCCGGAATTCTTCATATTTAACTCCTTTTTTTTCAAGAAGCTTCTTTGCTTTTACACAGTAGGGACAATTTTGTGTCGTATATATGATAACCACTTTCCTGCAACCTCCAGTTAGTAATAGCTCTATTTGTTTTCTAGTAACGAAACAAATTTATACCACTTTGATTTGAATTGATCGAATGGCATACTATCGAGAGTTCTGAGTTCTATTGATGGTCCTTTTAAATTAAGGCGGATATCAGTAAAAATAGTAGTAAGATGGTTCAAAAAGGCATCGAATGACAAATCATTTGTCTCCAGGAAAGGTTTGTTTTTTCCGATGTGTTCAGCATGGAGAGAATGATCGACAATTTTTTCAATTAATTGAAGAGGAGTATCATTTTCATTGACAAGGAAAGGTTGCCCGCAGCGACCAGGGTCCGTGTTGTCCCATATGTTTCTGCGATCATGCCCCATTTTAAAATCATCAGTAACTGAAATACAGATAAGTCTGGAAAATAACCCCGGTAATTCTTCAATATTTTTTAGGCCAGCGTGGAAATGAATTGACGCGGTTCCTTTCATCATTTCCAAACCTTTGGTGCTGTATTTTGAAAGCCTGTTATGCAGATTTATGTATCGTTCAGCGTCAAGACAAAGAGGTGAGTTTTTTCGTCCCGGTATATACTCCGCTGCTATATATTCAATGTGAAGTTTTTTATATATTTTACTGATTACATCCTCTATCAGTCCAAGGCATTTATTAAATGTTTCCTTATTCTCAGGTAAAAGAGGGGGCGTGTGAAATTCAATCTGCCCGCCCGGTTCGAAATCAATATACATTCCTGATTCATGTACAAATGAGCTGTTCCGAATTACAAATCCGGTTTCCGACAAAAACATGTAAAGTTTTTCCATGGAGTCAAGATTTAAGGGATCGCGGGAAATGAATTCATATTCAAACCCATAGGTTCTCTGCCCCGGAGTTATTTTATCTTTCAGCAAATCAAGGAGTTTTTCCGCGTAATCTGTTCGCTGCACCTCATTCTCCAGGACTATCCTGTTAAAGGCAGGTGTATTTGAATAACAGTTATTTTTCAAACATTCACATGAAGATGACATAATATTTATTTTTCCTTTTAATAGTATCACTGAAATATAGTCATTATTTATGAAAAGAAAAGGTCATACCATAAACAAAAAATTATTATGGCAAATACCCTGTCTGCTTCAGATACCAGAGTTTGAGGTCCTACTTCATCTTTTGATATCAGGTCCATATGTTTCTTAAGGACTTTATAATCCAGTATCCCCTGTTCTTTTATAGTATTCCCGAACATTATATCCTTGATAAATTCGGGGAGAATAGAAGGTGTGGAAAGCCAATCGGCTAATGGGATCGTAAAGGGCTGTTTTTTTCTTAGAGCTGTCTTATCATCCAGTATACCATATTTGCTGAATGAAATCCCACATATATACTTCTCCCGGTGGTTGTCCAGATTGGCCTTAAAATGCACCGGGAGTACAGCTGCAAGTTCCGCTAATCGATAGTCCAGAAAGGGCGTTCTTGTTTCAAGCGAGTGCCTCATCGAAAGTTTGTCCAGCCTGAGTATTACATAATCGGGCAGCCGTGCTCTGCTTTCCATTGCAAGCAAAGCATTAAGTGGGTGCTCATTTCCACTTAAGAAGGGAAGGGCGTCTTTAGGGAATAAATCATTTTCCCCTGATTCAAAACCAGTCAGTTCTTTAATTTCATTTGAATTATAAAGAGATTCGCTCTGAACATATCTTTTTGCCGGATTATCATTCCTGATTGTCATATAAGGTTTCAATTCAGGGTATATTTCATTCAACTCTTTCTTCCCAGCGGCTGAAAAATTATTATATTCACCGGCTGCCATTTCAATAAGAAATTTTCTGTACCCGGCGAATATCTCATCTGCGCCTTCCCCGGTTAAAACGACTTTAACTTTTTCGCTTGCCATCTCGCAAACCTGGTCCGTGGGAAGAATAGTCCCGAGAGAAATAGGCTCCTCTATCGATTTTATTATATCGGGAAGTTTATCAAGGGTTTCGGAACCGCAAAGCCTCTCATGATGTCTGGTTTTCCTGAAACGGTCATTATTGTCCATAATAAACTGCCTGATATAGGGCAGTTCATTATATTTGTCCTCTTTAAAGGACATTGAAAAAAGTTTTATATCGGGCTTTGTCCTGGCCGCCTGGGATGATACTGCTGATGAATCTATACCGCCGCTCAAAAGAGTTCCGACTTCTACATCAGACCTCATTCTGATCTTTACCGCGTCTTTAAAAAGGTGAATAAAATTTTCTGATGCGTCATCAAAAGCCAAGTCGGAATTGATACTGTCCAGTTTGTATTCCCAGTATCTTTTTATTATATATTTGTTTTCATTAAGATCATATTCAAGGTATGATCCCGGAGGCAGTCTTCTTATACCTGAGAGCATAGTTTCACTGCCCGGAAGGTAGCGGTAGGTGAAAAAAGTGGCGAGTTTTGACTCATTCAATTCAACGGTATGATTACTTCCTTTTAACAACGGTTTTATTTCAGAAGAAAAAAAGAAACTGCCTTTCCATTCTGTATAATACAATGGTTTAATACCGAACCTGTCCCTGAAAAGGATCACCCTTTCATTCGCGGGATCATAAATGGCGCCGGCATACATGCCGTTAAGCTTATGTAAAAAATCTAGACCATACTTCCTGTACATGTTCAATGCGACTTCAATATCACCCCTGGTAATATATGTCATTTCAGAAGATTCTGATTTTAATTCAACATAATTATAGACCTGGCCGTTACAGATTATCGTGCTTTTATCTTCTGGTGAGATAATCGGCTGCATGCCCGTTTCAAGGTCAAGTATTGAAAGCCTTCTAAATCCAAAACCAACATGACTATTTTTAAAAGAAAAAACCAGTTCTCTCTTATCATCCGGGCCGCGATGGTTCTGAAGACACCCCATGATTTCAAGCTGTTTACTTATCTCATCTTTTGAAAGTGAGCAGGATATTATTCCGTGAACTCCGCACATTTATTTGTCCTGTTTTCTGATTTTTTTTCAAGATACCAAAGCGTCTGATTTGCTTCAAGATTATTATAGGTTGACAGTAACCTTAATGGCTTGACATTTTCCACCAATTGGGAAATAAACAATCGTTTGATTTAAATGATTAATAAGAGGGTACTTATGAAACTGCACGAATATCAGGCAAAAGAAATATTTAAGAAATTCGGCATTCCGGTCCCTTCCGGTGAACTCGCCAAAACCGCGGAAGAAGCGGAATCTGCCGCGGGCAAATTAAATGGCCCACCATGGGTGGTAAAGGCACAGGTTCACGCTGGCGGTCGCGGTAAAGGCGGCGGGGTCAAGGTAGTCAGCAGTATTTCGGAAATAAAGGAAGCCGCTAATACCATTCTTAGTAATCCACTGATAACCAAACAGACCGGTCCTGAAGGCAAGAAAGTTTATCAGGTACTCATTGAAGAAGGGGTAGAGATTGAAAGGGAGTTATATCTCGCGGTCACAATTGACAGGCAGACTGCCAAACCTGTTATGATTTTCAGCCAGTCCGGTGGAATGGACATTGAGGAAGTAGCAGAAAAAACCCCGGAGCTTGTTTTGAAAGAAAGAATTGATCATGCTTTAGGTTTGAGCGCATATAAAGGACGCAATCTTGCATATTCACTTGATCCCCTTCCATCTGCGGAAACCATTAAAGAGCTTATGATAGTAATGGGCAAACTTTACAACGCCTTTGACAGCCTTGACGGTTCACTTATCGAAATCAATCCCCTAGTAATAACAAAGCAGGGAAAAGTCCTGGCTGTTGATGCCAAAATGGATATTGATGATAACGCGATGTTCAGGCATAAGGATTTGGTAGAACTTGATGATGACAGGGAGAAGGACCCCCTTGAAGTTAAAGCCGGTAAATATAATCTTAACTACATTCGCCTGGATGGAAATATCGGCGCTATGGTAAATGGAGCCGGACTGGCTATGGCTACAATGGATGTGATTAAAATGGCTGGAGCAGAACCGGCCAATTTCCTTGATGTTGGCGGCGGAGCAGATGAAGATATGATTGAGAACGGCTTTAAAATAATTGTTGAGGATAAAAAAGTAAAAGCCATTCTTATAAATATCTTTGGAGGTATTTTAAGGTGTGATGTGCTTGCAAGGGGGGTACTGGCTGCTGCTGAGAAGTGCGAACTAAGTGTACCTCTAATTATTAGGCTCGAAGGAACAAATGTTGAAGAAGGCAGAAAGATTCTTGAGAGTTCAGGACTTGAGTTCCTGGTTGCTGTTGATATGACAGAAGCAGCAGAACTGGTGAAAATGCAGGCAGGCTGATTTTATAAGTAAAACATCTTAAGGATTTAATATGAGTATACTTGTTGATGAAAATACAAGGGTTGTTGTTTCAGGAATAACCGGTAAGGAAGGTTCTTTTCATACAAAACAGATGCTAGCCTATGGTACGTATGTTGTTGCCGGTGTAACACCTGGCAAAGGAGGACAGGATGTTGACGGTGTGCCTGTTTTAAATTCCATCAGGGAAGCGGTTAACAACGAAGGCGCCAATGCATCCTGTATTTTTGTACCTCCGCCTTTTGCGGCTGATACTATTCTGGAGGCGGCATCTGCAGGTATAAAAGTCATTGTTTGTATCACGGAGGGTATTCCCGTACTTGATATGGTTAAAGTGGCCGGATTCCTTAAAGATAAAGAAATTGACCTGATAGGCCCGAATTGCCCCGGGATCATATCCCCGGGAAAAACCAAAATAGGTATTATGCCCGCGCATATCCATAAGGAAGGTAATATCGGAGTTATTTCCAGGAGCGGTACACTTACATATGAAGTTGTTGATCAACTGACAAAGGTAGGACTGGGACAGTCAACATGTATAGGCATAGGTGGTGATCCTATTGTCGGCACATCGTTTATCGACCATTTAAAAAGATTCAAACAGGACCCCGATACAGAAGGTATGGTGCTTATAGGCGAAATAGGCGGTTCAGCTGAAGAAGAGGCTGCTGCCTATATAAAAGAAGAGTTCAATAAACCGGTTGTTGCTTTTATTGCCGGCCAGACAGCTCCTCCGGGAAAGAGGATGGGCCATGCGGGGGCTATTATTTCAGGCGGCCAGGGAAGGGCGGAAGACAAAATCAAGGCACTTGAGGTGGCAGGCATATCAGTAGCAAAGGACCTGGGAAAGCTCGGTCAGGCTATGCTTGATCTGTTTTCCTGATTTCCTGTGAGTGCAGATCATCGCGGAAAATTATATTGAAAAATAACCCCCTGCCGTTCATGTTAGTTTCTTGACTTTCCATAATGTCAGTGCTAATTTTACATGTTATGTTTTGTCAGTCTATCTGGTCTTGGTTTGTTTGTGACGTCGAGAGTTAAACTGCCGGCTTTTTATATCCGGCCCCTTTAACAGGAGGATACAATGTTTGGCATTGGAATGCCTGAGCTTCTAATTATACTGGTTATCATTCTTATCATTTTTGGTGCCGGTAAACTTCCTGAAATAGGTAGCGGTATTGGCAAAGGTATTAAAAATTTTAGGAATGCTACTCGTGAAAAACCTGATAAGATATCTTCTCCTGATGAAGAAAAGGGTGATCAAGATATCTTCTCCTGATGAAGAAAAGGATGATCAAGAATAAAGTCAGTTAACCCCGGATTTTAAAAGTATGATTTTTTGTAAAATCCGGGATTATTGATTTTAAGACCCGATTAAAAAGGTATCTCATCATCCGGTATGGACAAAGGTTCTTCAACCGGAGGACGTTCACCCATTCTGTCAACAGTACTTCCATCTTTTCCTTTTGGACCAAGCATCTGCATTGTATTGGCAATGATTTCTGTAGTATATCGCTTTACTCCTTCCTTGTCTTCCCATGCTTTTGTCTGTAATTTGCCTTCTACGTAGACCTGCTTACCCTTATGCAGGTATTCTCCGCAGATTTCACCAAGCCGTCCAAAGGCAACAATCCTGTGCCATTCGGTTTTTTCTTCCTTTGCACCTTCTTTATTTGTCCACTGGTCTGTAGTTGCCACACTGAAATTTGCAACGGCAGTTCCAGAAGGTGCGTATCTTAATTCCGGATCGGCGCCAAGATTTCCAACCAATATAACCTTATTTACGCTTGCCATATTTTTGTCCCTTCTGATTAGAAATGATTAATATGATATTGATCTTAAAAACTAACATATTGACAATATTCAAATCAAGCCATTTTCTATTTATGTCTTTTAAAAAAATCAACATGTGCGGGTGATGTATTTTATGTATTCTGCCAATGACTATTATTTTAAAGAACAAATTATATCAGATATTGTAGGGGCGCCTTGCGTCCGCCCGCTTGTTCCGGTTGATTATGATTTTACCATGAATATGGTTGGGCAAATGACATATTGGTCCAGAATGATTTCATCACGAATGATTTAAGATTTTTTTTAATTCTTCATCTACGATTCTGCTGAAATCGGTATATTGTATGTCTGCCGTATCATCGGGCGGCCAGCCGGCCGCCCCTACAGGGTTATCACCGAAACAATAATTTATAATGCAATTTCCATTCCCAACATGAAATAATAATTTCAATATTGTTTATTTGATAAATGCTTGAATTAATTGATATGTCAGGATAAAAATCATTTCATATTGACTCAAAAACCTATTAAGATTAATGTATTGATACTTATATCCATCCATAAAATCCTTATATATGGATGGAGCTTTCAGCGGTCGGCTATCAGCATTTCGGTCTTGAACTCAGGGTCGAAAGGCACTCAGATAATGTTTAAAAAAGAAAATCTTTTACTGAAAGCTGAAGGCTGATTGCTTGTTCATTCTCCGCAGTATACCGGATATGGAGGATGAAAATCCAAAACACTCAGGTTTTTGGATGAAAAAATGGGGACTTTGATGCTGAAGCTTATACCACTGGGCGGATTGGGCGAGATAGGATTGAATATGATGGTTATGGAATACGACCGTCATATAATAATAATTGACGCAGGCCTGATGTTCCCTGAAGATTACATGCCGGGAGTTGACATGGTTATCCCGGATATACAATACCTTAAAGAAAACAGTGAAAAAGTAAAGGCAATTATACTCACACATGGACATGAAGATCATATCGGTGCAATGCCGTTCCTTTTAAGGGAAATAAATGTCCCTGTTTACGGTACGAACTTCACAATAGAGCTGTTAAAGTCAAAACTGGATGAATATGATTTTAATGAATACCCCTTGTTGAACAAGATAAACGCGGGTGATATTACTGATCTGGGGCCCTTTAAAATCGAATATATAAGGGTGAATCACAGCATTATAGATGGTGTAGGTCTTGCTATTGAAACACCGGAAGGTATTTTGATACATTCGGGTGATTTTAAGATTGATCATACGCCTGTGGATGGTTATTACACTGATGTGAACCGTTTCGCCAACTATGGTGAAAAAAATGTCCTTCTCCTTTTATCTGATTCAACAAATGTAGAAAAAGAAGGTTATACTCTCAGTGAATCGGAAGTAAAGGAAACACTCGATCTGATCTTTAAACATTCATCCGGAAGACTGATAATAGCGGTTTTTGCATCCAATATAGCGAGAATCCGGCAGATAATAGACCTCGCGGCAAAGTCCGGCAGGAAAATCGTGATTAGCGGGAAAAGCATGAAGGCGAATATCGGTATTGCCTTGAGAGAAGGTTTTATATCTATCCCCGATAATGCTGAAATAAGCGAGAAGGCCATTAAAAATTACCCTGATAATGAAATAGCTGTAATTACAACAGGCAGCCAGGGCGAACCAATGTCTTCTCTTACCAGGATGGCCAGGGGCAGTCACAGGGATATAGAAATTAAACCCGGTGATACAATAGTACTGTCCTCAAAATTTATACCCGGTAATGAAAAAGCCATTACATCAATTATAAACAGCCTTTACAGAAAAGGCGCGCATGTAGTTTATGAAAAGGTGTCTGATATTCATTCATCAGGTCATGCCTACCAGGAAGAACTGAAATTGATGATCAACCTTGTTAAGCCGGATTTTTTTATTCCTGTTCATGGAGAATACAGACATCTGGTAAAACATATAAAACTGGCACAGGGGACAGGTCTTCTTCCTGAAAATGCTATACTCGCGGAAGATGGTGATACAATATGCCTGAAGGACGGGGTTGTATCGCTTGGTGAAAAAGTGCATAATGGAAGAATCCTTGTGGACGGAAAGGGTGTAGGGGATGTTGGAGATATTGTTTTAAGAGACAGGAGAAAACTCTCCGGTGACGGTGTTGTAATCGCTCTTCTGGTGATTGATGAACAGACCGGCGAAATTATTTATGGTCCGGACATTATTTCAAGGGGATTTGTATTTGAAGATGACAGCGGGACGATTCTTGAAGACGCGGGAGCGCAGGTTTTAGAAGTGCTGTCAGACATTGAAAATCCGGAACATATTGATTGGTCGGATATAGCCCCTGATATTAAGAGAAAGCTGAAGCGTTACTTCTATAAAGTTATAGAACGTAGCCCTTTGATTCTTCCCATTATTATCCCGGTATAAAAAATTGGAAAAAAAAGCAAAAAAAGCCGGAGTTCCGGCAACAGGTTACGGTCCCATAAGAAAAGAGATTAAGGGGATCATATTTCTACTTATTTGCATTATCCTCGGAGTGAGTCTTTTTTCATTCCATCCTGATGATCCTATTTTCTGGATAAAAACCCATGATGTAGAAAAGGCCCATAACCTTTTTGGTTCAGCAGGTTCTCATATCGCGGGTTACCTTTTTCATGCAATCGGGTTTTCTTCCTTCTGGCTTGTAATAATATTTTTTATCATGTCGGCTCTTTCTTTTCATGGAAAATCGTTATTGCCTCCCACTATCAGTATAATTGCCATTATAGTCCTTATTGTATCTTTTTCAGGATTATTGAGTCTTTATTTTTCAGGTGATGTTATTTACAGGGGCGGAAAGCTGAGCAGCGGTGGTGCCATCGGAGATATTGTCGCTGGAATCCTGATGAGTTTTCTGAATTATTTTGGTGCCGGAATACTACTTCTGGCGATATTTTTAATCTGTTTTATGATTTGCACACGCATGTCTCTGGGATGGCTGTTTTCAAAAATATCATTATGGTTTATTTTCACCATTCGTAAGATAAGAGAATATTATACTAAAAGGGCTGAGAAAAAGAGGAAGAGCAGAGTAAGAAAAAAGGCCCTTGAAATTGAGAAAAAGCGGCCTAGAAAAAAAGTAAAAATAATCGAGCCAAAAAGGGAGACCTTTAAAAAACCTGAGCAGGAGTCCTTTTCCTTTATGAATACAGGGGACTTCAAACTTCCTTCCACGGACCTTCTTGATGATCCTCCTGAAGAAAAATGGGTGGAAATCCAGAAAGAAAGCCTGGAGATGAATGCAAGGAGGCTCGAGAAAAAGCTATCGGATTTTGGTGTGAATGGAGAGGTAGTGGAAATATCTCCCGGGCCCGTTATTACAATGTATGAATACAAACCTGCTCCGGGCATTAAAATAAGTAAAGTAGCAGGTCTTGCTGACGATCTGACACTTGCCCTCAGGGCACCGAGCGTGAGGATAGTCGCGCCTTTGCCCGGAAAAGCCGCTATTGGAATAGAAATAGCCAATAACAAGCGGGACGATGTTTATCTTAAAGAGGTGCTTGCATCAACAGGTTTTAAGGATTCAAAAAATAAACTCACTATCGCTCTTGGTATGGACATAACAGGCATTCCGGTCATTACGGATCTTGTAAAAATGCCGCACCTGCTTGTGGCCGGGGCAACGGGGACCGGTAAGAGCGTTTCATTAAACGCGATGATTAACAGTATCCTATTTAAGAATCCGCCGGACAATGTGAAACTGTTGATGATTGATCCCAAAAGAATTGAACTTTCGGTATATAAAGACATCCCCCATCTTCTGCATCCTGTCGTGACTGAACCTAAAGAGGCGACAAGAGCTCTCAGGTGGGCAGTCCAGGAGATGGAAAGGCGCTATATGCTCCTTTCAGACAGGGGTGTAAGGAATATTGATGCCTATAATAAAAAAGTTTTAAAGCAGAAAAAAGCAACAGCTGTTGGTGATGATGAAGGAATAGGAAATCCTCTTCCCTACATTATTCTTATTATAGACGAACTTGCTGATCTCATGATGGTATCTTCCAGGGATGTTGAAGAATCAATTACGAGGCTCGCGCAAATGGCAAGGGCAGCGGGGATCCATCTCATAATTGCAACCCAGCGTCCCTCGGTTGATGTCCTGACAGGAATAATCAAGGCAAATTTCCCCACGAGAATATCATTCCAGGTGAGTTCAAGGGTGGATTCAAGGACAATTCTTGATACCATAGGCGCAGAACATTTACTTGGTGATGGTGACATGCTTTATATGCCCCCGGGAGTCAGTAAACTGACCAGAATACACGGCGCCTATATTTCAGAAGGAGAAGTCAAAAGAGTAACAGATTTCCTGAGACAGCAGCTTGAGCCTGATTATGATGCAAGCGTTGTAGAGCATGTGTCCAAGGATGAAGAGGAGATAGAAGATGAACTGGAGAAAGACGAGAAATATGACAAGGCTGTGGATATCGTAATACAGACAGGCCAGGCCTCTATATCCATGATTCAGCGAAAGCTCAGGGTCGGCTATAACAGGGCGGCCAGAATGATTGAAATTATGGAGAAGGAGGGTATTGTAGGACCGTCAGATGGTGTAAGAACAAGGGAAGTTTACGGAAGAAGAGGATAGTGAGATTGGTAATATGAAATTATTTATAAAAAAGATAACTGCCTTATTAATTTTTACTCTCAGTATATTGTCCTGTTTATATTATGGTGTTGTATCCGCTGAGACATCAACTGTTGATGTGCTTGAGAGAATTGTTGAAAACCACAGGGGATTTTCAGAAGGCCTTTCCGTTTCCTATCAGCGTGAAATAGTTTCCAGGTCTATGGCATTGCTTGAAGATGAAATTAAATCCGATATTGCGACAGGTGTTTTTCATTTCAGGCAGCCAAATTTTCTAAAGGTGCATCAGGAGCATCCGGGCGAGGAATTTATTATTTATAACAAAAGGTATATGTGGTGGTATATTCCTGAAAAAAAAATCGCATACCGGTATTCAGGGGAGCAGCTGGGAAAGGAATTGAGTATTCTTTGTAATATATTTACGGGGTTAAAAAACCCTGATCAGAATTTCAATGTAACCATTACCAGGCAGGTGGATAACAACGCCTATCTTGTAAATCTTGCCCCAAAGACAGAATGGGATGAAATTGATCATATTGATGTTATGGTTTCGGGTGAGAATTTTAAGATAAAGAAAATAGAATTGTATAATATAGTTGGGAGCGTCACCAGGTTTATACTTGGAGAATTCAAAGCCCGCGGTGATATAAAAGAAAACTTCTTTGATTTTACTGTCCCTGAAGGGATTGAAGTAATTCTCGAACAATAGACCGGGGGTCTGTCTTGCCTGTGATATACGTCGATCTCGATGATGTCATATCAGAAACCACCTGCCATTACGTAAAGATTCTTGAACATGAGTTCGGAAAATCAGTAGCTTTTGAAGAAATCACATCCTTTAATCTCAAGGAATCGTTCTCACTCACAAGCAGGGAGTATGAATACTTCTTTGAACTTGTTCATAAGCCGGAAATAATCCTGGGGCTTGAGCCGGTGGAAGGGGTAATTGATGTGCTCCATAAATGGAAAAACCGGGGCTATGAAATATCCGTTGTTACAGGACGACTCACTTCCACATACGAATCAAGTCTCGAATGGCTCAAATCAAATAAAATACCCTTTGATTTTTTTCATATGGTGGATAAGTATTCAAGAAATGGGGTTGATAAAAATATAGCCATGTCTCTTGAATCCTTTTCTCAAATTGAATTTGCGGCCGTGGTCGAAGATTCGGTGGAAATGGCCTCTTTTCTCTCACGGGTGATGAATAGGAAGGTGATTTTGTTTGATCGCCCATGGAACAGGTCAGTTTTGCGAGATAATCATATAAACAGGTGTATGTCATGGTATGAGATCGGCAAGATTGACATGGAAAGGCAAGAATAGTATCGGGCAGAATATTGTTCCTCATTATCTGTCATCTCTAGGCATATTATTGTAAGGGCACGACGCATCGTGCCCCTACTATTGTTAACTGGATTTTATGAGCCAAGATTCCTCTAGCTACTTTCCAGCGGGAATAGAAATGACATATGTTCCGAGTACACGACATCAGTCTTTTGGGGCAAAATATTGAGTGAGACTATAAGAAAACAAATAAAATGTATAATCCACCTTGATATGGATGCTTTCTATCCTGCCGTTGAAATACTGGATAATCCCGGCCTTAAGGGAAAACCTGTTATTGTCGGGGGAAGCAGTAAAAGAGGAGTCGTTTCTTCCGCCTCCTATGAAGCAAGAAAATTCGGTGTCCATTCTGCCCAGCCTATCGCACGGGCCCTGAAACTGTGCCCCAATGGTGTTTTTCTTCCTGTAAGGATGGAGCGGTATAAGGAAATGTCCTTTAGAATATTTGAGATATTCAAAAGGTTTACTCCTCTTGTTGAACCTTTATCAATTGATGAGGCATTTTTAGATATTACCGGAACTGAAAGGCTTTTGGGTGATCCGGTATATGTCGCGAAGAAGATAAAAGATACAGTGTTTGATGAAACAGGACTCACGGTTTCAGCGGGAGTTGCTCCATCAAAGTTTATCGCTAAAATTGCCTCTGACATGGATAAACCTGACGGTCTCACAGTTGTTCCTCATGATAAAATAAATGATTTCCTTGATACTCTCTCTGTATCAAAAATGTGGGGAGTCGGGAAAGTCATGCTGGAAAAACTTGGCCGATACAACATTAAAACTTTTTATGATCTGCGGACATTTCCTTTGGAAACTCTTGAAAGAGCTTTTGGTAAAAACGGAACCAGGATGCATTTATTGGCAATGGGGATTGATAACAGGAGTGTAGAGACTGAGCATGAAATAAAATCCATCGGTCATGAATTAACCTTTTCTAAAGACATTCAGGACATAGAGTATGCTGAAGAACAGATTCTTGCTCTTGCTATAAAGACCGGTAAAAGAATGAGAAGTAATAATGTGGCAGGTAAAACAGTTACTTTAAAAGTGAAGTACAGTAATTTTAAACAGATCACAAGATCTCAAACTCTTGATAAACATACTCATGATGGAATGATTATCTACCAAAAGGCAAAGAAGCTTTTGAGAAAAACAGATACAGGTAAAAAACCTGTAAGGCTTCTGGGGATTTCAATGTCCGGTCTGGAGCCTGGTGAGATAAACGGCCAGTTATCTCTTTTTTTAAAGGATGAAAAAACTAAAAAAGCAGAGAACCTTAACAAGGCAATTGATTCCTTGCAGGATAAATTCGGAACACTGAGTATACAGCCGGGACGGTTGATGACTGACAGCCATGAATCAGAAGAGGATGGGGAGTGATGACAGATAACAGATAACAGATGACAGAGGGCAGAAGACAGTCAGGATTAAGTAAGGAGTAAAGCACAGAAGTCAGAAGTCAGAAATCAGAAGTTAAGAAAGTAAGAGGGTGAGAAGGTTAGTTAGGGTTTGGGATTAATGTGCTAGCATCAAGTAGAAGAATGCGGAGCCGTCATTCCGCGACTTGATCGCGGAATCCAGTGTTTTTGTTTTTCCCCTTACGACTTATGCCTAACAAAAAAAACAATAAACTATAAACAAATTCAAATCTTGAATATTGAATTTTGAATCTCGAATCCAGTGTGGACATTTAACTTTTTAGCCTTATGTTATCTTAACTATTTTTATAAATTGTGAGGACTGTATGAATATTGAAAAGGACAAATGGTTATGGGTTGTTGTACAGGATCCTGGTGGAAGTGAGATGTTTCTGGGGCAGCATGATGAAAAAAATGATGTGTCATTTGTTCCCGCCTTCTACGAAAAGAGTGACGCTGAAACCTGCCTTGATTTGATGAGCAGGGATGAAAACCTCAAGTATGAAGTACAGGCCATAAAATATGGTCTTCTTGAACAATATTGCAGAGAAAACGGATTTGTTGTGTTCATATGTAATTCAGCGGGCGAAGTGCTTTTGAAACCAATGATCAATGATCAATAAACAATTAACAGTGAACAGTTATCAGTTATTAAAGGCTGAAGCTTTTTAGGCTGAAGGCTATTAGCAAAAGATATTTATTTGGTTTTTCTAACAGACAAATAGCCTTCAGTCTAACAGCCTTAAACTCAACCTAATGTGCTAAAATGATTCTGGAATCTGAAACCAGCATCCAGACTAGAAGAGGTGAAAATGAAAATCGCTATTGGATCGGATCACGCGGGATTTAAATATAAATCAATAATTATTGAATATCTCTCTGAAGCAGGTCATGAGGTCAAGGACTTCGGTACTTTCAGCGAGGAAACTGTTGATTATCCTTTATATGTTCGTCCTGTCGCAAAGGCGGTTGAATCAGGTGAATATGAACGGGGTATTGTGCTGGGAGGTTCAGGTAACGGTGAAGCAATGGTCGCTAACAGGATAAAGGGAATAAGATGCGCCCTTTGCTGGAATAATGAAAGCGCGATAATTTCTCGAAAACATGGTGACGCGAATATGATCTCACTGGGACAAAGGATGATATCTGAGGATGTTCTCCTTGAAATAATACAACTCTGGCTTGAAACGCTATTTGAAGGAGGGCGGCATATCCACCGAATAAGGCAGATTGATGAAGAATATTTAGCGGACGAGCCTGGTTCATCAGAGGTTCAGGAAAAGCAATCTGATAAAGATGATTTCAATGTTCTCATCTCCTTCGGGTATATTATCTATTCGGAAGGTAAAGACAGTATTGAGCTGAAAGTCAATCCCGGATTGAAGGGGCCAACTGTTATTAATATACCATCTGCGACAAACTGGGATAGTGAGGTTCCGGCATGGGCTAGGGGAAGAAGAGATGAGATAATCGGCCGGATTACCCATAGATGTAAACACATGAATTATGAGTTTAAAGAGAATTAGCAGGTTTTTATAAAAAAGGAACATAAACATGGAATTACTCGCGCCTGCCGGCAATCTTGAAAAACTCAAATGGGCTGTTACCTATGGAGCGGATGCCGTCTATTTCGGGACTGAATTCGGATCATTGAGAAGTTTTGCCGGTAATTTTAACATGGATGATGTCTCCGAAGGTATTGACTATCTCCACAAAAGAGGCAAAAAAGGTTATGTGACCCTTAATATCTACCCCTTTTCTGATGAATTCACTAAAATAACTGATACAGCTAAATTGCTTGATGAAACAGGAGTTGATGCCTTTATTGTTGCTGATATAGGAGTATTGCGGGAGTTAAAAAAACTGGGATTAAGGGCAAAACTTTTCATAAGCACACAGGCCAACACTACAAGCTACCAGGCATCACTGGCCTACAGTGAACTCGGCGCCTCGCGTGTAATCCTGGCGAGAGAACTGTCCATAGAAAAAATAAAGGAGATAACGGAAAAAACAAAAGGTATAATTGAAACGGAAGTTTTCATTCACGGGGCGGTATGTTTTTCCTATTCAGGAAGATGCGCGATAAGTGATTATCTGACCGGTTACAGGGCAAACAGGGGGGAATGCAAGCACCCCTGCAGATGGAAGTACTCCCTTGTTGAGGAACAAAGACCGGGTGTATATATCCCGGTATTTGAAGATGGCAGGGGACTGTACCTTTTTAACAGCAGTGATACAGCACTGTTTGAATATTTGCCGGAGCTTATAAAAGCGGGCGTAGAGTCAGTAAAAATAGAAGGGAGAATGAAGTCGGTCCACTATCTGGCTACAGTAGTATCTTTTTACAGACAGCTCCTTGACGGAAAATCTTTTTCCAGGGAACAAAGCCTGGACCTGCTGGGACGTGCATCTAACCGAGGTCTGTCAACGGGTTTTATTAAAGGGTATATCGATGAGAATGATTATAAGAGAGAAAAGAGCGGTTCATATTCCGAATCTGTTTTCGTGGGGACAATTATTGAAGGAAAAGTCAATAATCAAACAGTAATTGAAGTGAGAAACAAGTTTTATGCCGGTGAGATGCTTGAAATACTTAACACAGACGGGTCACTGACAACATTGAAAATGTCGTCCCCCCTTTTAACAAAAGAAGGTGAAAAAGTGGATTATGCCAACCACTCCCAATTTGTACTTATTGACCGGGATCTGCCGCCATATACCATATTAAGAAGAGTGGGTGGTTAAAAGTTAAATATCTAAAAAAAGTTTTAAAGAATAATAAAAAAAAGACAGTATTGCCCCCGAAGAACTCCCGAGATTTGTAAATACTACCACAAGAAGTATCCTTGTTATCTTGTTATTCCAGAATCCCTTTATAGATGAAATATCATCCTGCAGAGATTCAAAATCCCTGACCTTTGGTTTACTTATAAATACCTGCACAACTCCCGCAACCCACCCGGCAGCCAGCATTGGATTAAGGGATGTAATTGGTGATGCTACAGCCGCGGTAAGTATGGTAATGGGGTGGGCGAAGGCAAGTGCCGCCCCGATTCCGGCAAGCACAATATTAGCAGCAAACCAGAACTTGACCATTTCAGTGCCGGCCTCTTTTCCTGCCATAAAAAAACCGGTTGTCACAAAGGCAATTATCACAGCAGGAAGTCCCCACTTTATAATTGAGCCCATATTCCCTTTAGGAGGCATTTTCTCAAGCTCTTCCATGTCAATTTGACTTTTCCAACCGGTTTTTATACCCGGGACATGGCCTGCCCCTACTACCGCGACAATTTTATTGCCGGGGGCGGATCTAATTTTCTCCGCGAGATACTGATCTCTTTCATCGATTAATATTTTTTTCAACTGGGGCTGGGATTCACCTATCTCTGACAGCAGGGTTTCAAGCATATCCTTGTTTTTCAGTTCCTCCACTTCTTCTTCACTAATTTCATCGGCACCGATAACTGATAAGGCAAACTGGGCCATAAGTTTCAGTTTTCCCCAGAGTGTAACAGTCCGCCATGCCCTTGAGAGAGTGGTTCTTATATCCCTGTCTGCTAGATGAATTTGTGCCCCTGATGTCTCAGCCGACTTTATGGCCTGGGCCATTTCCTCCCCGGGTTTTATCCCGAGTTGTTTACCTATTTTCTTTTGTATTGACGCCAGCATGAAATTGGCAAGGAGAAAAGCGGCTTTTTTTTCTTTGATGACCTTCAACAGGTCGGTGTCCTGCCACTGCTGTTTTTTGGTCAGGGCCTGGTATCTCGATTCGCACAGTTCCACACAAACCGTATCAGGCTTCTCTTCGGCTATTACCTCTTTTACAAGATCCACACTTTTATGTGAAACATGGGCTGTTCCCAGAAGAATTATCTTCTTTTCATCATATTCAAGCCTGTGGACATCATCATTTTCGACCATTCTCTAAAAACCTTTATTTTATTAAAAAAAGCCACACTTTTTTCCATGGTGTGGCTGTTCAGTAAATATTTACAAATTTACATCTGCCCTTTTAGTATATCAGGTAATGGAAAAGTAAAATAACCAAAATTTAATTACAGACCGGTAATATTAAGTCAAGAAAAAACAAATTCCCTGAAAAAGAATATTTTTCCTATTTACCTATGTCTCATGAAAATCAGGAGAAAAAAGGGACATTTTTAATAAAATGTCCCTTTCATCGGGATAATCTATTAAATGCTTCCCTTGAAGCCGTTATTTTCATTGTGCACTTTCTCTTTTATATGTTTAGAGTGGCACAGCAGAAAAGATACACGTGCATCCGAGAAGCATTAATAGAATTTAAATAATAATAGAGCAATTCGCGTGCCAAAGAATTAGTTTATATAATATTAGGCGTAAATTCAATCAGTTACAAATATTAATTAAATTTGAATCAAAATTGATATGTGTAATAAAGAATAATATCTCCATTTTATGTATCTTTTTTTATAACAAAATGGAATATTATCAATATCATTCGGGAAAGGAAAATCATATCTCTGGAAGAAAAATATATAATAAAGATTCAGATAATAAATATCGTTTTTTAATGAACATCAATTAATACTTGAAATAAAAGGAATAATCCTATAATCAAATCTACTTATTTTGTTTAACGGGGTAAAGTCATGAAAATAGCGGTTAGCGGCAAAGGCGGGGTAGGAAAAACAACTTTTTCATCATTTCTGATAAAAGCCCTTGTTGAAAAAGGTAAAAAAGTGCTGGCGATTGATGCTGACCCTGATGCCAATCTGGCACAGGCACTGGGAGTTGATAAAGATGCTGAAATAACTCCAATATCTGAAATGAAGGAGATAATAGAGGAGAGAACTGAGGCAAAGACAGGCACTATGGGTTCATTTTTTAAACTTAATCCCAAGGTTGATGACCTGCCTGAAAAACTCTCGATAAATCTCGATAATATAAAACTTATGATACTTGGTGGTGTGAAAACAGGCGGCGGCGGCTGTATATGCCCTGAAAGCACCATGCTTAAGGCACTTGTAAGGCATATAGTACTCGCCAGAGATGAGGCGGTTGTTCTCGACATGGAGGCAGGTCTTGAACACCTCGGCAGGGGAACCGCCATGGCTGTTGACAGGCTTGTTGTCGTTGTGGAACCCGGTAGGCGAAGTGTGGAAACAGCCCATCATATTTTAAAGCTAGCAGGTGAAATCGGTCTTAAAAAACTGAGCTTTGTCGGGAATAAAATTCGATCTGAAAAGGACAAGGAATTTTTCTACAAATATATGCCTGATTTTGATTTTCTCGGATTTATTCCCTTTTCCGGAGAAATAATTGAAGCAGATCTGGAAGGAAGACCTCCTTTTGAGAAAGACCATGCTGGCCTGTCCGCAGTCGCGGAAATGCTGGAAAAATTAAAGTGATCATCCATAAGAGTTATGGATGGAGCTGTCAGCTGTTAGCTGTCAGCACTCAGCTAACCACCTGTTTTAAAGCTTTTTGCTGAGAGCCGAACGCTGAAGGCTGATTGCTTCCTGTCCTCCTCGGTCATCTTGCTATAGAGTATGGTAATTCAAAAACGTTAGTTTTTGGATGTGCGCTGGTAAAATACTAATTAATGTTAAATTTTCAAAGGAGATTTATATATGGCGAACAGAATTTATAATTTTAATGCAGGTCCATCGGCTCTGCCGCTGCCTGTGCTCGAGGAAATAAAAGACGAATTCCTTGATTTTAAAGGCTCCGGGATGTCTATAACGGAAATAAGTCATCGTTCCGAAGCCTTTGATGAAGTTATTAACACTGCAGTTGAAAGGGTAAAAAGACTTTTGAATCTGGGAGATGATTATGATGTGCTATTCATACAGGGCGGCGCGAGCATGCAGTTCTGCATGATTCCCATGAACCTGGGAATTTCCGGCAAACCTGCTGATTATATAAACACCGGTACATGGTCTACGAAAGCTATAAAAGAGGCACAAATACAGGGAATTGAAACCCGTGTGCTGGCATCTTCCGAAGACAGGAACTTTTCATATATCCCCTATGATTGTATAGAGGATGGTAATGCCGCGTATCTGCATTTTACCTCAAATAACACAATTAAGGGTACCCAGTGGCAAAGCTTTCCTGACGGAAATGCCGTGCCAATGGTATGTGACATGTCTTCCGATATTATGAGCCGGCTCTTTGATATCAAACCCTTTGGACTTGTCTACGCTGGAGCGCAAAAAAACATAGGCCCTTCCGGAGTTGCTATGGTCATTATTCGAAAGGACATGCTGGAAAGGACACCGGAGAATATCCCAACGTTTCTCAAGTATACTACCTTTGCTGAAAAGAACTCCATGTTCAACACACCGCCATGTTTTGTGATTTATACAATCGGTGTTGTACTGAAATGGATAGAGGAAACCATCGGCGGGCTTGTTAACATGGAAAAACGTAACACTGAAAAGGCTGAAATCCTTTATAATTTTATTGATAATTCCGGCTTTTTTAACGGAACTGCTGAGAAAGACAGCCGTTCTAAAATGAACGTAACATTCAGACTTCCGGATGAAGACCTGGAAAAGAAATTTATTCAAGAAGCATTAAAGGCCGGTTTAGGAGGGCTTAAGGGCCATCGTTCAGTTGGTGGATGCAGGGCGTCCATTTATAATGCCACTACACTGGAGGCTGTTAAGAGCCTTATTGAATTTATGTCAGACTTTCAAAAAAGAGAGGGATAACATTGAAGCGAATAAGAGTCGCTAAAATACTTACCTTTGAAAAGGAAGAACATAATGTTACGGTAATGGGGTGGATCAGAACTAGAAGAGACTCGAAAGGCGGGTTTTCATTTATTGAAATAAATGACGGTTCCTGCCTGAGCAATCTCCAGGTTATAGCTGATTCCGCCCTGTCAAACTATCAGGATGAAATCCTCAAGCTGCAGACAGGATGCTCGATAAAGGTAACAGGGTCTGTTGTACCGTCTCAGGGCAAGGGCCAGAAGATGGAGATGCGGGCTGCTGCAATTGAAGTTCTGGGCTGGGCTGATCCTGATGCGTATCCCCTCCAGAAGAAAAGGCATTCCTTTGAGTTCCTGCGGACAATAGCCCACCTGAGACCCAGGACAAATACAATAGGCGCTATTACCAGAGTAAGAAATGCCATGAGTCATGCAATCCACACCTTTTTCCAGGAACGGGATTTTTTATATATCCATACACCGATAATAACAGGGAGTGATTGTGAAGGCGCTGGCGATATGTTCAGGATAACTAAATTCGACCTGGACAATGTACCTATAAGGGATGGAAAAGTTGATTTTGAAAAGGATTTTTTTGGTGGACCGTCTCACCTGACAGTAAGCGGTCAGCTTGAAGCTGAAATTTACGCTCTTGCCATGGGCGATGTGTACACTTTCGGACCAACTTTCAGGGCGGAGAACTCCAACACATCCCGTCACCTGGCTGAATTCTGGATGATTGAGCCTGAAATGGCCTTCTGCGAGCTTGAAGGTAATGTCGAACTGGCTGTTGAATTCATTAAATATATCCTGAAATATGTACTTGAAAATTGTGAAGAAGATATGGATCTCTTCAACCGCTTTATTGATAAAACAATCATTAATACCCTTGAACAGATTGTGGAGCAGGAATTTACACGCCTTGACTATTCGGAAGCTATTGAGATACTCACCTCATCAGGTGAGAGCTTTGAATTCCCTGTAAAATGGGGAAATGACCTCCAGGCAGAACATGAAAGGCATCTCTGTGAAAAGGTATTTAATAGGCCTGTCGTTTTAACGGATTATCCCCGTGAAATTAAACCGTTTTACATGAAGCTGAATGATGATAATAAAACGGTTCGGGCTATGGATGTTCTTGTACCGAAAATAGGTGAAATAATCGGCGGCAGCCAGAGAGAGGACATCTACGACACTCTCCTTTCAAGAATAAATGAAGGCGGGTTAAATCCTGATGATTACTGGTGGTATCTGGAGCTCAGGAAATACGGATCAGTCCCCCATTCCGGTTTCGGGCTGGGATTTGAAAGGCTGATCCAGTTTGTAACGGGCATGAGCAATATCCGGGATGTAATACCCATCCCAAGAACTCCCGGAAATGTATCCTTTTAAATAATACCTGAATTTTGCACTAAACTGTAGAGACGGGTTTAAAACCCGTCTCTACTACGCGCCCGGTGCATATTCAGGATTTATATTCAGCTCCTTTTTCATGGGTAAACCCGGGCGGCACCTGCGTTACCTCCGTGATGAAACCGCCCATTTTATTAGTCTCCATATAGGCTATACCGCCTCCATCTACAAACCTGTCTTCCTGAAGGACATTAACGCCTATTTCAGAGAATTTATTAATTACCGCATCAAGGTCAGATACCATGAACCGGATATGGTGAAGCCCCTCACCTTTATCTTTCAGAAACTCCCCATGGATCGTTTCACCATTTATATATTCAATCAATTCAAGCTGGACGGATCCCTGCTGTGCCAGGGCAATTCTTACTTCGTAGGACTCTTTTTTACCCCTTACTGTCGCGGCAGCATGTTTTGAGTTTCGAATAGTAAATGGACCAAGGCCTATTGCGGATAAAAAGGCGATTGTCTTATCAAGGTCTTTTACAACCACACCTACCTGGTGAATATGTGTTTCGGATCCTTTGAGGACTTTATCTATCATTATTGATTCCTTAAAATATAATGGGGATAAATGTAGTCTCCGGGAGACACAAAAGAAAGAACAGTCGAAGAGGTCTGGTATCCATTCCGATTTGAAATGATACAGCATAGTCTTACAATTTCAACATCAGGGCTTAACTGTAGGGGCACGATGCATCGTGCCCCTACATGTATGATCAATTTGTAAAATATTCAGGTTGATAAGACCAATCTCTGGCAATGCTTAAGTGCCTCGCCGGACTTATATTTTTTAATCATCTGGCTGAAAGCTGATAGCTTTTAATCCAGATCTTCATCTCTCCATTCCCAGTCTCTTCCGCCTTTAAATACCGCGGCATTCATCTCGTTGCTGAGAAAAAGGAGGTTTGAATCCGGGAACCGCATAGCCATGTTGTAGAAGAATTCACCCGTGGTCTCGGTATTGGCCAGTTCTTCCTCCGTGGCTTTCAGATATTCCTTCATAAAAGTATAACAGGAGGAATCAAAGGGCATTCCCGGTTTCTGATGTCCCGGAATAACTACTTCAGCGCCCAGTTCTTCAAGACGCACAATGTCATCGTACCACTGTTGCCTTTCTTCAGCAGTAATCTCACAGGTAAAGGGGTGTGCCTCGTTAAAGAGTACATCACTGCCGTATATTGTTTTTATGGAAGGTATCCATACGACAGTATTATATTTAAGGTCCCCCATCACTCTTGGTATAATTTCTATTTTCTCGCCTTCAAGTTCAAAGTAGTTATTCTCCATAGGTTCAATATTAACCGCTTTTGTGGGAACATTCGTTGGTCCGATAATATCAATCCAGTGATCAATTTTTCCAAACATCTGTTTGTTTATCGTATTCGCCACTTCCGGAAGAGCAATAACCTTTGCTTCCGGGAATGCATCAGCAATAGGACCCAGTCCGAAATAATGATCAGGATGCGCGTGAGTTACATAGATATATTTGAGATTCTTTCCAGTTTCCAGTATCTCTGCCGTAACACGATGTCCGTTTGAAAGACTCCACTGGGCATCCAGCAGGGCAGCATCCTTTTCACCCATTACAATAACTGATCCAACCGCGAATCCGCTTTCAGCACTGAAAAACACCTTTGTTGAAAGTTTTCCCGGTCCATTGTCTACCATTCTTACTTCCATATCATACCCTCCTGTATTTATAAGATTTTTCAAATATCTAAAAAAGTGATTTAATAAGTCAATTGAAATCGGTAAGGCCATCCAGTAATAACTGAATGAAACGAGCACATATTATTATTGTTATTCTGTAATGTAAAGGTTGATGTCTCTAATATTTATATTTTATTTCATTATTAAAAATGTGATAATCTGATTATTTTGAGAAAAAGGCATTGCCGTAATATTCCATGCTGTATTCTAATCCATGTCGATTTGATAATTAGCAGTTATCGAGTTTACCTGTGCTACTCACTATTAAAAACCGGAAAATAAATTGACTGTGAATGCCTCAATGTGCTAAACCCATGTTTTTCTTAAATAAAGAGGTAAAGGAATATAATGAGGGTATTACAGTTTTATAATGAGAACAAAATCTACCTCGGAATACTTGATGGTCAAAATGTGCTTCCACTTAAATTCATGGGTGACATGGTTGACTTTATTTCCAATCAGCCTGAGACAGTGGATGTTGGAGATCCCATTCCGTTGGATGATATCAAATTTGCTTCTCCTGTAACCAGGCCATCTAAAATTATATGCGTGGGCCTGAATTATCTGGACCATATAAAAGAAGGTAACGCGGAAGTCCCTGATACACCGGTGCTCTTTTCAAAGTTTTCAACAAGCCTGACCGGTCATCATAATTTTATAAAATGGAATAAAAACCTTACCGAAAAGGTGGATTTTGAAGCTGAACTTGCTGTTATTATAGGGAGGAAATGTTTTGATTGTCCTGAACAGAATATAATGGAATTTATTTTCGGATACACCTGTGCGAATGATGTGAGTGCGAGAGACCTCCAGTTCGGTGACGGACAATGGGTGAGAGGCAAATCACTTGACACATTTTGTCCCCTTGGCCCATGGATTGTCACAAAGGATGAAATTCCCGATCCTTGTAGGTTAAAGATAAAATGTACTTTAAATAGTGAGATCATGCAGGACAGTAACACGAATATGATGCTGTTCAAACTTCCTGAGCTCTTGAGTTTTATATCAAAAAATTTCACATTACTTCCAGGTGATGTAATACTTACAGGTACCCCCCATGGCGTAGGAACATTCAGAGAGCCTTCAATATTCATGCAGGATGGTGACAGGATTTCTGTTGAGATAGAAAATATCGGTAAACTTGTAAATACATGTAAAACTAATGTATAAATACCAGAATAATATGAATGCATGTACTGAATTCCCGGTACATCCCATAAAAAAGAGAGGTCGATCTTAGTTATGACAATCGGTGACAAGATAAATGATTTTATTAGAAGGGCTTCTGGTCTTCTTAAAGGCGGTGGTGAAGCATCTATCCAGAGACAGATCAAAAATGGAAAACTCAACGCGAGAGAAAGGATAGACAGAATACTGGACAAAAAATCCTTTTTTGAGACAGATCTTTTTGTTGAACACTCTGCCAGAGATTTTGGTATGGAGAGTAAAAAACTCGCTGGTGACGGTGTAGTAACGGGATTCGGGAGGGTTCAAAATAGATCTGTCGCGATATTCGCCCAGGATTTTACAGTGGCCGGAGGTTCACTTGGTAAGGCCCATGCTGGTAAAATCGTCAAGATAATGGATTCGGCGGGTGATATGGGAATACCTCTTATTGGTATAAATGATTCCGGAGGGGCAAGGATACAGGAAGGTGTGGATTCTCTATGCGGTTATGGTGATATCTTTTTCAGGAACACAAAGTTAAGCGGTGTCGTACCACAGGTTTCCGTGATTCTTGGACCCTGCGCAGGTGGAGCAGTATATTCACCCGCTCTTACTGATTTTGTGTTTGTTGTGGACAGGATATCCAATATGTTTATTACAGGCCCCCAGGTTATAAAATCGGTTATAGGCGAGGATATAGATGCTGAAAGACTCGGGGGAGCCATGACCCACGCGGCAACAACCGGGAATGCCCATTTTTATGCAAAAACAGAAGCTGAAGCATTTTATATGATAAGAGAACTGCTTTCATATCTTCCCCTGAACTGCCATGAAAAACCTCCAGTATCAAAAGATTCCGTGTCGCCTACTAATCCCTTAAACAGCCATGATGTTCTACCAAATGAAAGAAAAAAGGCATATGATGTTAAGGGTATAATAAGGGGTATTGTTGATGAGTCCAGGTTTTTTGAAGTGCAGTCTCATTTCGCGAAAAACATTGTAATAGGTTTTGGCCGCATCGGGGGAAGGTCTGTAGGTATTATCGCGAACCAGCCAAAGGTTCTTGCCGGGGTTCTGGATGTCAATGCTTCAGACAAGGCTTCACGGTTTGTACGGTTCTGTGATTCATTTAATATACCTTTACTAACCCTGGTGGACACTCCGGGATATCTTCCGGGTGTAGACCAGGAACATTCGGGTATTATCCGGCATGGCGCGAAGCTCCTTTATGCATACAGTGAGGCAACAGTGCCAAAATTTACAGTGGTAATGAGGAAGGCTTATGGCGGTGCCTATATTGCCATGTGCAGCAGGCATCTTGGCGCGAATATGGTGATAGCCTGGCCTACCGCTGAGATTGCAGTAATGGGGTCTGAAGGTGCCGCGAACATTATATTTAGAAAAGAAATTTCCCGCAGCAAGGATCCCGAACAGACCAGAAAAGAAAAAGTAAAGGAGTATGAAGATAAATTTGCCAATCCCTATGTTGCCGCTTCAAAGGGTTATGTAGATACAATAATAGAGCCCAATAAAACCAGGGAGGCCCTTATCAGAGCGCTGGAAATGGCAAAAACGAACGGAAAACCGAACTATGAACGGCGGCATGGTAATATTCCCCTTTAAGGATATTAAAAAATGGATAAAAAGACCCAGTATCTCATTATAGACGACACAAAATATGAGACCGAAGTACCGGATGGATACATAAGGAAAGGTGAAAGTGATAGTATTGACCCAAAAGAGATCCGTTCAATCATACCGGGAATAATTGCGGATATTAAAGTAAAAAAAGGTCAGAAGATTTCGGCCGGTGATGTGTTAATTGTCCTTGAAGCAATGAAGATGTACAATGAGATAGAGGCGAAAGTTAAAGGAAAGGTTGAGGAAGTTAATGTCAAAAAAGGGGACAGGGTCAGCAAAGGAAAGGTGATGATCAGGCTAGCCTGATGTTTTTAACCTTGTACCTTGCGCCCTGGGCCTTGCTCCTTGCTTTATACCTTATCATAGTGACTGAACTGCATACTGTATGTTGCCCGGCCCTGGGTAAGTGAACGAAGCGCGGTTGAATAACCGAACATTTTTGAAAGGGGAACAATAGAATCAATAACCTGGATTAGTCCCTTTACCGTTAGACCCCCTATTTTTCCACCCCTGGAATTCAGATCACCTATTACTTCTCCCATAAAATCTTCCGGAACAAGTACTTCAACTTCCATCACCGGCTCCAGCAGGATGGGGTCTCCCTTCATGCAGGCATTTTCAAATGCCTTACTTGATGCGACCTTGAATGCCATTTCATCAGAGGTCGCATCATCTATTTTTACATCAAGAAGAGTTGTTTCCACATCGATAACAGGATATCCCATCAATATTCCACCGCTTGTGGCTTCATTTATACCTTCCTGAATTGCCTGAACAAACTCTTCCTTCAGGCCGGGATGTTTACACTCGTTTATAAATGAATTTCCGCTGCCCCTTGTTTTTGAAGATATCCTTATTTTTACCTCTGCATAATGTTTCTGACCCGCAAGATCTCTTTCAAATTTTTCTTCCCGCTCGGTATCCTTTGAAACAGTTTCCCTGAAAACAACCTGCTGCCTGCCCTGGTTTGTTTCAACGAGGAACTCTCTTTTCATTCTTTCGATAATAATTTCCAGGTGAAGTTCTCCCATACCCGATATTACAATCTGCCCTGTTTCATCATCTATCCTGAACTTGAATGTTGGATCTTCATCTGACAGTTTTGCCAGGGAATCCATCAGCTTGTCCTGGTCCTGAATTTTTTTAGGCTCAACAGCAACGGATATGACCGGCTCGTTAACATTGATTTGTTCAAGTAAAATGGGTTTGCTTTCCGTGCAGAGTGTATCGCCTGTGGAGGATAGTTTGAGCCCCATTACCGCGACAATATCACCCGCGGAGGCGCTGTCGATTCTTTCCCTTTTATTGGAGTGCATCTTTAAAAGCCTGGCGAGTTTTTCTTTAACACCTTTAGTGGAGTTGAATATTGTGTCACCGGCCTTGACAGTTCCTGAGTAAACACGCATATAAGTCATTTTTCTGCCCTGGTCCATTATAACCTTAAAAACAAGAGCGGAGAAAGGGCCTTTTGGATTTGCCTCTCTTTCCTCTTCATCACCTGTGCCGGGGTGGTTACCTTTAACTGCGAGTACTTCAAGAGGGGAGGGCAGGTAATTGATTATACTGTCTAAAAGGGGCTGAACGCCTTTATTTCGGAGAGCTGTCCCGCACAAGATTGGAACGAATTCAAGGTTTATTGTTGATTTGCGTATTGCCTGTTTAAGATCGTTTAAGCCTATCTCTTCCTCGGCAAGGTATTTTTCCATTATTGCATCATCTGTCTCAGAGATGGATTCCAAAAGCATTTCTCTATATTTCAAGGCGTTATCCATCATGTCGGAAGGAATAGGAAGTTCTTCAAATTCCGCTCCAAGAGTATCCTCTTCCCATACAACAGCAGTCATTTTGAGAAGGTCAATAATGCCTTTGAAACTGTCCTCGGCTCCCCAGGGTAGCTGGAGAATAAGAGGATTAATTCCCAGCCTATCCTTCATCATATCCACAACTCTGAAAAAATCCGCTCCAACCCTGTCCATTTTATTTATAAAGGCCATTTTAGGCACTTTATATCGGTCTGCCTGGTGCCAAACTGTTTCCGACTGGGGTTCAACACCTCCAACGGCGCAGAATACACCTATTGCCCCGTCAAGGACCCTTAATGACCTTTCCACTTCAATAGTAAAATCAACGTGACCCGGCGTATCAATTATGTTTATTACGTGATTATTCCAGTTGCAGGATGTAACAGCAGAGGTAATGGTTATACCCCTTTCTCTCTCTTCCAGCATCCAATCCATGGTAGCTTCACCATTATGGACTTCACCCATCTTATGGACTTTTCCGGTATAATACAGGATTCTTTCCGTAGTAGTAGTCTTGCCGGCGTCAATGTGGGCAATGATTCCTATATTTCTTGTATTCGTGAGTTTCGGGGATGCTGCCATAATATAAAATATATTGATATAATATATGTTAATAATTAGACCTGCTGCCAAATCCGCCACTGGTTTGACACGCGGCGTAAATTTAAGGTATCCTGCGGCGCCTGTCAAGGTAATAACGGTACCATTGTCAACCATCACAATCATCTGCTGAATCATGTTTAGTTGTTTAACATTAAGATCTATTAAAATGGCGCAAGGTACAAGGTGCATCCGCCGTCGCTAAAGCTATGGCGGGACAAGAGGCGCAAGGTAAAAACTTCATTAATACTGGTTTTTAAAACTACATGTATAAGATTGTCAAAAGCAGTTATTGTTATCCGCTATAAGTTTTCAGGGTAAATTTAAAAATAAGAAAGGATATTCCTTGGCCGGGCAGATGCGCAGAAAGCTTAAGGAGATGTACAATACCCTGCTTGATCATTTCGGACCTCAGCACTGGTGGCCGGGTGACGGGCCCCTTGAAATGATGGCAGGAGCAATACTTACTCAGAATACAAACTGGTCAAATGTTGAAAAGGCCATTGATAACCTCAAAAACCGGAACCTGCTTTCTATTGAAACTCTTAATGATCTGCCTGAAGAGAAACTCGCCCGCGTCATAAAACCAGCCGGATACTTCAATGTTAAGGCAAAAAGACTTAAAAACCTTATCCGCTTTCTTGTTGATAAATATGAAGGAGATTTAGACAAATTCATTGAGGAAGATATTTATCAATTGAGGGAAGGGCTTTTATCAGTAAAAGGTGTGGGCCCTGAAACAGCCGACAGTATTATACTTTACGCATCAAAAAAACCTGTTTTCGTTATTGATGCCTATACCCATCGTATTTTAAGCCGTCATTATATGGTTGAGGAACAGGTAAACTATGATGAATTGCAGTCATTATTTATGGATAATCTTCCGGCAGAAGCAACCCTTTTTAATGAATTCCATGCCCTTATTGTTATTACCGGCAAGGAGTATTGCAGAAGGAATCCTAAATGTGATATTTGTCCCTTAAAGGACTGGGAGTGATACTTGAATCCTGAAATATCAAAAAAAACAATTGCAATTATAATAACAGGGATATTTTTTATTGTTGTTGCCGGTATTATAGCCGGAACCGGACTTTACCTGACCAGGCCTGCCACAGATAAGGGTAAAGATCAGGTGGTCACTGTAAAAGAAGGCATGGCTCTGAAAGAAATATCCAATGTCCTTGAGCAAAGAGGGTTGATCAGGAATAAACTGGTCTTTATGGCCTGGGCAAGACTTATGGGGTACAGTAGAAAGGTCAAGGCCGGAGAATATAGATTGAACCCATCAATGGCTCCCATCAGGATAATGGAAGTATTAACAAGAGGAGTAATTCTTACGTACACTGTTACCATTCCTGAAGGATTCTCAATAAAACAGATAGCTGATGTATTTTCTGAACAGGGTCTTGCTCCAAGGTATGAATTCATTGCCTATGCATTGAAAAGCGATTCCCCGTCCAAACATGGTATCGAATCCCCCAGTCTTGAAGGATATCTTTATCCCGATACCTATATTTTTGCCAGGGGGCTGTCAGTACCCACAATAATCAATGTTATGGTGGGAAGATTCAAAGAAGTTATAACCCCATTGAATGATATGATCACGCGGAGCGGCATGTCGCTCAACGAGCTGGTTACTCTGGCCTCGATTATTGAAAAAGAAACCGGAAAAGCAGAGGAAAGGCCTCTGATTGCAAGTGTATTCTTAAACAGGCTCAGAAAAAGAATGCGGCTTGAAAGCGATCCTACCGTGATATATGGTATTAAAGATTTTTCCGGCAACCTTAAAAAGAAAGACCTTTCAACTCATACGCCATATAATACCTATTTGATAAGAGCTCTGCCGCCCGGACCAATAGCAAGTCCGGGGCTGGCCTCACTGACGGCTGTACTGAACCCGGATGACACGGATTTCCTTTATTTTGTATCGAAAAACGATGGTTCCCACCATTTTTCCAAAACACTTGAAGAGCATAACAGGGCTGTTTATAAATACCAGAAAAAAAGAAAGTGATATCTTTTAATAATAATCTAATAGTTAGATGGTATTTGTTCTGCATTTATATTTATAAGTAAGTGGAAAATCATTTGAAAACTGAATGCAAATATTATGAAAAGAACATTACATAGAATAAGATTTAAGTTGTTTTAAAAAGTAAATTTATTTATATATACATGTATAAATAACTATACTTTCTATTGATGCAGAAAATTTCAGGCGATATATAGTTTGATATGTTTCTAACTAAATTAAAGAAAGGGCCTCTTAAATGGTAGCACTTCTATTTGTATTAATAGTCACAGGATCAGGTGTGTTTATCAGTTATTCCATGAGTACTGACGGCTCCACATGGATGGACTATTACCGCGGTGGTATCATAGGTCTGTTTCTGAGTGGTGTTATATTGTACATGGTTAATAAAAGGAGACGGGCAAAAGAAATGAGTAAAAAAGACTGAGTTAATCCCCACTATATCAACCTGCCTGGTATTCTATTTAATAATATCATTTTAAGTACCCTGTCATCATTGGCAGGGTATTTTAATTTATTAATATATTGAAAAAAATTCTTGAATTTTACCCGGCAATCATATTACTTATAAATTTTGCTCAATAGCGTGAAAGAATAAAAAGCGAAACAGGCAGGCTCCAGTGTGACTCATTAAAGAACAAATCCTGAATAACCTGCTGTCTGGTTCTGTAATCCCATTTTAGATGAGGTTTTAATGCTAAAATTATTTATAAGTGGTTTATTGTTCTTTTGTATTCTTAGTAATCCTAACATAACAATTGCTCAACTAAGCCAGAAACAGGAAGACAGGCTCAAGAAACTTGAAATGATGGAAAAGGTCCTTGAGGAATGGGAGAATAAAGGCGGTAAAAAAACGATTGACCTTAAAGATCTTGAAACAAAGACACCTGCCCAACCGGAGAATAGAGAAAAAAAGCAGCCGCGTCCCGATGTCTCTGAATATGAAAATGGCAGATATCAAGCTATCAGGCTGGATAATAACGCTGTATTTCTGCTGGATACAAAAGAAGGGCATCTCTGGGTATGGGTAATACAAAAAGACAATCGCGGGATTCCATCGGAATTTCTTTTTTACCAGGGCATGCTGATTCCGGGTAGAAATATGGGTGATCTCATTGAGCGCACATATAAAAAATTAAACCAGGATAAGTAATTCAAGCACTATATATTGATTTTTTAGCTTGACAAAACACAACATCTTGTTGTAACTTTTACACTTTCGTTATAAAACGTTAGATCATTCCATTCTGTTTTGATCTTACACTTCTATTTTGGTTATACCTGTAGTCATTTCAAAAAGGACCATATGATTAGTATCTAACCCGGTTTTCCGGGAAAAATAAACAACTTTAGATAATTTATTTTTTAGAAGATCCCTTTTTTTTGCACTGTTTGAACAGGATTGGTTGTTCACTGTTAGAAATCTCCGGACCAGATGTTGGTATGAACGTTTTACTTATTGGAAGGTATTAAAATGATTGGCAAAATTAGAAAACGCGATGGAAGGAATGTTGAATTTGATTCTTCAAAAATTACAGCCGCAATAGCAAAGGCCGGGAAGGCCACCGGCGAATTTGATGAGAGAGACGCCCGCAAAATAGCCCTTCGTGTACTCTCGTTTGCAAAAGAACTCGGGCTGGGAGACCAGCCTGAAGTTGAAGAGATTCAGGACATAGTTGAAAGAGTTCTTCTTGATTCCCCTTTTTACAAGAGCGCAAAGGCATATATCCTTTACAGGGAACAGCATGCCCAGATAAGAGCTATCTCCACAAAGGCGAATGTAGATCTTGTTGACCATTATATAAAGAAACTGGACTGGAAAATAAAGGAAAACAGCAACATGTCCTTTTCATTGCAGGGTTTGAACAACTACATCTCTTCCGATGTTACATCAGAATACTGGCTTAACAGCATCTACCCGCATGAAATAAGAAAAGCACATAAAGAAGGTGATTTACATATCCATGACTTAAGCCTGTTATCAGTATATTGTGTCGGCTGGGACCTTAAGGACCTACTTACCAACGGCTTTAAGGGTGTGGAAGGTAAAGTTGAGAGCGGACCTCCAAAACATCTAAGGTCTGCCCTTGGCCAGATAGTCAACTTTTTTTATACTTTGCAAGGTGAAGCAGCCGGCGCCCAGGCAATCTCTAACTTTGATACTCTTCTGGCCCCCTTTATCAGGTGCGACAACCTGAATTTTAGGGAAGTAAAACAGGCAATACAGGAATTTGTGTTTAATATAAACATCCCTACTCGAGTGGGTTTTCAGACGCCATTTACGAATATAACAATGGACCTCTATGTCCCTTCAATACTTAAGGATAATCATGTAATTGCGGGGGGTGTTGAACTGAATGAAAAGTACGCTGACTTCCAGCCGGAAATGGACCTTTTAAACAGGGCCTTTTCTGAAGTAATGATGGAAGGAGACGCAAAGGGCAGGGTATTTACATTCCCAATACCAACATACAATATCACTTCTGACTTTGACTGGGATAATCCCAACCTGGACAGTGTTTGGAAGATGACCGGAAAATATGGAATCCCCTATTTTTCCAACTTTGTAAACTCAGATATGTCGCCTGAAGACGCGAGATCCATGTGCTGCAGGTTGCGGCTTGATAACAGGGAACTGCTGAAAAGGGGAGGAGGGCTCTTTGGAGCTAACCCCCTGACAGGCTCAATAGGTGTCGTGACAATAAACCTTCCCAGGATCGGTTTTTTGGCCAGGGACAAAGAGGACTTTTTAGAAAGACTCGGCAACCTGGTTGATCTGGCTGCAGAAAGTCTCGATATAAAAAGAAAAGTGCTTGAAAGATTCACAGAAAAAAACCTCTACCCATATTCAAAATTTTATCTAAGAGAAATAAAAGAGGGTTCCGGCTGCTACTGGAAAAATCATTTCTCAACTATCGGTATTATCGGTATGAACGAGGCATGTCTGAATTTCATAGGAGATGATATTGCCAGTGAATCGGGCAGAAGGTTCTCTTTAGAGGTTATGGACTTCCTTCGTGATAAACTCTCGGCAATTCAGGAAATGTCCGGGGATATCTATAATCTTGAGGCGACACCAGCGGAAGGGACAACATATCGCCTGGCTATTAAAGATAAGGGGAAATTTCCTGACATAGTGTGCGCAAATGAATCTGAATACAGGGATGGTGCTGAGCCTTTTTACACAAACTCGACCCAGTTACCGGTAAACTATACAGATGATATATATGAGACATTGCAGTTGCAGGATGATCTTCAAACCAGGTACACGGGCGGCACTGTAATGCATATCTATCTTGGTGAGAATATTTCAGAAACCGAATCAGTTAAAAACCTCATAAAAAAAGTTGTATCGGGTTTCAGGTTGCCCTATCTAACTCTGTCACCAACTTTCAGCATATGCCCTTCCCATGGATATCTGAAGGGGAACCAGGAGACATGTAATGTATGCGGAGATGAAACAGAAGTATATTCAAGGGTTGTAGGCTACTTAAGACCCATAAAACAATGGAACAACGGCAAACGCCAGGAATTCAGCATGCGTAAGATGTTCAAGGCTGCATGAGAAAATATTATGGATTTTGCAGGAATACAGAAAAATTCTCTTATTGATTATCCCGGAAAACTCAGTTGCGTGATATTTTTATCGGGCTGTAACTTTTACTGTCCATATTGCCAAAATCCTTCTCTGGTCAGGAAGAGTGATGAATGCCAGATAACTATAAAAAGTAAAGCTTTGTATGAATTTTTTGAAAGCCGGAGGGCGTTTCTTGATGGTGTGGTTATAACCGGGGGGGAACCGACGCTTCAGAAGAACCTAGCTAAACTTTGTGAAATCATCAAAGGTTTTGGATATTCCATTAAACTGGATACGAACGGAAGCCGACCAAAGGATTTGAAATTTCTTCTCAAACATGGCCTGGTGGACTATATTGCCATGGACATTAAAACTGATCCTGAATATTATGATCCTCTTGTTGTTAAAAAAGGGTACAATGCCGTTGACATACTGTCGAGCATCGATACTATTATGGAGTTAGCACAGGATTATGAATTCAGGACAACTTGTGTCAAAGGTTTTGTGGATAGGGACACAATAGGCAAAATTGCAAAACTGATAAAAAGCGCAAAAAGATATGCTCTGCAGAAATTTCATAAAACGGAAATGCTTCTGCCGGAATTTTTTAAAGATATTTCACCTGAAGTATCAGATAGTGAGTTAGTGGCCTTCAAGTCCATTGCCGGACCATGGGTGGAAGAGTGCCTTATACGTTAATATTTTTCTCTCGCCCGCTTCGCTAGAGCTAACAGAGACCATAGAGAGTTTGTATTATTAACGTCATTTCGAGGTTATACCGAGAAATCTGATTGTACTGATGTTCAGTTAATTTAAGGTTTCTCCCAGCAGGCGGAATCACAAATTTCTAAGAAATGAACAATTTTAAAACCTCTGTGTTCTCTGTGGACTCTGCGAGAGACAAGTTTTACTTGTTTTCCTTTTCCTTCTTTTTAACCCCCAGCAGACTTGCATGCCTATTAATGGCCAATAGTTTTTCTTTCCTTAAACGTATGGATTTGGGAGTTATCTCCACCAATTCATCATCCCTTATAAAAACAATGGAATTTTCAAGAGTAAGGGGCCTTGCCGGAGATAAAGTTACATTATCATCTTTTCCTGCAGCGCGCATGTTAGAAAGTTTTTTCTCTTTGCAGGCATTGACATTAATATCATTTTCCCTGTTATGTTCACCGATTATCATGCCTTCATACACCTGATCTCCCGGTACAATAAACAGCCTTCCTCTGGGTTCAAGGTTGAAAAGGGCATAGGCGACTGCGTTACCCGTTCTGTCTGCTACGATTGAGCCGCTGAACCTTGATGGAAAGTCGCCCCTGTAATCATCAAAACCTTCAAGGTATGAGTTCATTATTCCTGTGCCCCTTGTTACTGTTAAAAAATCATCTCTGAATCCAATAAGGCCTCGCGATGGTATGGAAAATTCCATCCTGGCTCTACCTGTACCTGAATTAACAAGAGTTATCATTTTACCTTTTCTTAAGGATAATTTTTCTGTCAGCACTCCTAAAAAGGCTTCATCACTGTCAATAAAGAGGTGTTCAATGGGTTCCTGCTTTCGGCCATCCTTTTCCTTTAAAATAACTTCCGGTCTTCCAACACAAAATTCAAAACCTTCCCTGCGCATAGTTTCTATTATAATTGCAAGCTGGAATTCACCCCTGCCTTTTACTAAAAAACTGTCCCTGTCATCGGATTCCTCTACTTTTATAGCGACATTGCTCAGGGTTTCTTTATAGAGACGTTCTCTTATCTTGCTTGACTGTACATATTTACCTTCTTTACCTGCTAAAGGTGATGTGTTTATGGTAAATTTCATTGATACCGTGGGTTCTTCAACCGATATTCGTTTTAACGCTTTGGGATACTCCTTTGTACAAATAGTGTCGCCAATTTTTACCTCATCGATACCAGATAGCACAACAATATCACCCTGGACAGCTTGTTTGACCTCTTTAACTTTAAGTCCTTCATAAATCTGGATTTTAGATACTTTTAGCAGGGTTTCAGAATTATTTTCTCCCATGCATACAAGGTTGTCGTTGAAATTAACATGGCCATTCACTATTTTGCCTATCGCAAGTCTTCCCAGGTATGATGAATATCCGAGGTCGGCAACCAGCATTTGAAATGGTTCATCAGTATCATATGAGGGAGGGGGAGTGTGTTCAATAATAGTATCAAATAATACTTCAAGGCTGTCTGACCTGTCATTCAGTTTTTTCTTCGCAATTCCGTCCCTGCTTATGGCATATAAAAGGGGGAACTCTATCTGTTCATCATTTGCTCCCAGGTCAATGAACAAATCATATATTTCATTAAGAACTTCTTCAGGACGTGTGTCCTGCCTGTCAATTTTGTTTATAACTACAATAACGTTCAGGCCGGCCTCAAAGGTCTTCTTTAATACAAACCTTGTCTGGGGAAGAGGGCCTTCGGAGGAGTCCACAAGAAGGAGTGCTCCATCAGCCATTGTGAGGGCCCTTTCAACTTCACCACCAAAATCGGAATGGCCGGGTGTGTCAATGATGTTGATCTTTGTGCCTTTCCATACAACGGAGCAATTCTTGGCCGCTATTGTTATTCCTCGTTCTCTTTCAAGCTCCATGTTATCCATTACACGATCATCAACTTCCTGGCCTTCTCTGAAAAGACCGCTTTGCCTGAACATTGCGTCCACAAGGGTAGTTTTACCATGATCAACATGGGCGATAATCGCTATATTTCTTATATTTTCATTTTGTGTTATGTAAGTCATATTATTACTTCCATTATTGTAAAAATTAAATCATATCTGGTTTTTAGATTTTACTTTAATATCTAAAAACGAGTGACATTATATAGTATATAGTAAAAAGGAAAGAAAAAAAATAAGATTAAATTATCTGACAGCAAATCATTATATTGTTATATTGCAGTAAATAGAGTTAAACATAGGCCATATGGGAACCAGGCAATATATCCCGGCTGTCAAATTGTCAGTGGAAATATATTATTTTTATCATTGAGGGAAGTTATGAGTAGAAAAGTACATATTAATGATGATGACTGTATAGGGTGCGGCAGTTGCGCTGATTTGTGTCCTGAAATATTTGAAATGAACCATGAGCTTGAAAAATCATTTGTAATAAAACCGGAAGGCGGAGATGAAGACTGTATACTGGAAGCCATGGGTGAATGTCCCATGTCCTGTATAATATGGGATGATTGATTACCTTTAATTCCTTTTCGTTCATGAATTAATGTTTTTCGATTTAGACTTGTTAATATAAAACATGAAAACAAGAAATTGGCTGTTAAAAAGATGATGGACATGGGCATAAAGATGACCGGTGTTGAAATGGCCCTTTTTGAACTGATAAAGACCGCGGAACATGAGGCATTCAGGAGAATAGTAAGTATCATTCGATGAAAGGATATATGAATGTTAAAAAAGATCGTCAGATGGCTTATACTTACTGCCGCAATAATGGTTGCCTCCTATCTGCTTGACGGAATACAGGTATCAGGATTTTTCAGCGCCCTTTTCGGCGCGGTTATTTTGAGCCTGCTGAATATTTTTTTCAGGCCTGTATTAATCATATTAACGCTTCCCATTAATATACTCTCTCTTGGTCTTTTTACATTTGTAATAAACGCGTTTCTTCTTATGATGGTATCAGGAGTGATATCAGGATTTGAGGTAAGGGATTTCTGGGCAGCCCTATGGGGGGCATTACTGATTAGCATTGTAAACGGCGTTCTCAGCTCCTTCATCAGTGATAAGGGTAAAGTGGAGAAAGTCAGTTCAACTATCGAGATGAAAAAAACAGGAGATGACAGGTGGGAATAATTGAATCCCTTCGGAAAATGCAGAAGAAGTGTGAGTTGACTTTTGTGTGCTCCGGGATTTAGGTTACCCCTATTAGATATTCTATTATTTACCGTCTTATTTGAAATCAACACTAGAAAGGAATTTAGTCATGAGCGAAAGAAAATATGAAAAACTTGTCTACCAGTTCAAGCCTGAATACAATGAGGCCGCTGCCGAAGGCGTGGGGACCGACTTTGTATATTCTCCACAGGCATATTTCAGAGGAGCGTCCCAGATACCCGGTTCAAAATACAACGTGGGTTTTCAAATCTTTGTCAAATCCTTTTTCCTGGACAGAACGCCCCACATTCATCCAGTAGAGGAATACCTTATCTTTCTTGGGGGTACTTTCCCCAATGTATTTGATTTTGATGCTGAAATATCTCTGTGCATGGGAGAAGAAATGGAGGAGTACATAATTACACAGCCGACAATAGTCCGCATTCCTCCCGGTGTTCTGCACTGTCCACTTAACTTTAAGCGCGTTGATAAACCCGTTTTTTTCCAGGCAGCCTGTATGCAGGGCATGTTCGGCGGAGTGTATAATGGGAAGGAATTATACTACAACGGTCCCGGAAACTGCGTATATGATGAAACTAAAAAATGCGACGCCTGCAAAAAATGTCTCGAGGATGATTGGGATAAATAACTATACCTTTAGAAACATATTTTTAAATGACTGTAATATCCTGATATCCATAACCTGGAGGTGACAACTATATAAATGGTTTAGCCGTTACCGGGTTATCACTTCTGTTAGGGCAACAGAAGCCATGCCGACATTAGTTAAGATGCTTGAAAATATGGATGTTTATGTCAGGGCTAAGGCTCTGGGAAAGGCGGGTCCGGAAGCAAAAGAAGCAATCCCGGTTTTGAGCGAAATGCTTGAAGATGATGCAGAACTGCCCCGGAGGTATGCAAAATGGGCTCTTCAATTAATAAATAGGGGAGGAGCGCTGAAGGAGCTTTTCAATTAATACCTGAAGGCTTATTTTGCAGTACCGGATATAAGCCCTTTGTATCCCTTTCCAATGTCATTTCGGGCATCGGAATAAATTAAAATAACATCAAGGAACCTGCCTGGTTTCGGTGGAGTTACTTTTAAATCAACTTTATAAATTCCCCCGGTTCCTATCTCAATTTCTCCGGAATTTTTCGCGTTATAGTATTCCTTTTTAAACTTGGTCGAATATATCCTGGAGACTCTAAGCGGAGCATCTCCTTTGTTTTTTATCTTGATCTGTACATGATTTCCTTCATTTGCCATCAACTCGCCAACAACCGTCTTTCTCGGCTCCATTTCTATAACACCCATGGGAATCGGATCCACATTTCCTGAAATGTGAATGACGTTTTCCTCTTTTCCTTCGGGACCTGTAAAGATTGTGACTGTCTTGTCAAATTTGCCGGGGTATTTGTAGGTATCGTAGGTTATCAGGAGTTCCGTACTTTCTCCCGGATTAAGAGATGATTTTGAAAGGCCTACGGTTGTACAGGCGCAGCTTGTTGCCGTATTTGATATTGTTAACAGTTCAGTTCCTTCATTAGTCAGAGTTATTGTTTTGGTGACCGGCGGTCCTTCTTTTACACTGCCAAAATTAATCGAGGATTCGCTTAATTTAAGATTTGAAGCATGGGCAGAATAAACAAATAATAGAATTCCCAGAATACTTAATGAGAGACATTTTTTCATGATCAATCCTGCTATTATAATAATTGGTTATTATCAATGGACAAGTTTTGATTTTTTTTCGTAATTAAAATCTTTGTCCTGTCCTTCAGTGTGACATTTTCTGCAGGTATCTTCATCTGCTTCAAGAATAAGCTCTTCGGGGTCAGCACTCTCAGAATGGACTCTGCCCGGGCCATGACATGATTCACATTGGACATCTTTAAGTTCAGGAGTTAATTCCATATCAATATAGCCCCCGTCTTCATTGTAGGCAACAACATGACAGCGAAAACAGCCCGGATTTTCCTGTTTTTCAGCACCCTGTGTTTTAAGGTTTTCAAAAGCATTGGCATGGGGAGTAGCCTTCCATTTATCAACAATTTCAGGATGACATTCCATGCACGCTGTATAACCCAGGTAATCTCCAAGTATTTCACTTCGAATATTTATTCCCCATCCTGTGAATACGAGAAATATAATAACTGTCAGTATGTAACTAAAGCGGTTCATAACTTCTTTCCTGCCTCAGCAGTTGCAATCGTCCAGTTCTTCGATTTTGATGTATTTTTTTAACTGGTCCAGCAGTTTTTCATCGATTTCCTCAATATCGAGAAGTTCTTCCATATCCACAAACTCCCCATTATCCTCACGGGCTTCAATGATCCTCTTAGCCAGTTCCTTATTAATTCCGGGGACTTTTGCCAGTTCTTCAACTGTAGCTGAGTTGAGATTGATTTTATCTTCGTCTTCGGCATAGAGCCCTGGCGAAAGAAGAGAAAAAATAATGAAAAATGCCGTGAAAAATGTAATTTTTTTTATTTTCATATTTGGCTCCGATATCTTATTTATTTGACTTCAATTATAAAATAGTGTATTTCTTTCAAAATAAATCGGTATAAGGTTCAACCAATATAATGGTTCAACCAATATAACTTATATTATTTTAAATGTAAATAATTAAACAAACATTTAAAAATTTTTGAACTGAGAAAGGCATAACATAAAAATCAGGTGAAATATATGGAATTCATTCATGATATCAGCAAAGTGCCATTATCCAAAGTGGTTATGCTTCACATAAAAAATGCCATTCTGGCCGGACAGCTCAAATTCGAGGATAAAATTCCGACTGAAAGAGAGTTGGCTGCCGGGTTCAATGTGAGTCGAAATATGGTAAGAGAAGCGATACGTGCTCTGGAGATAGCCGGGTACCTGGAAATCCGGCAGGGGCCTAAAGGTGGAGCTTTTGTAAGGGAATTTACTCCTGACAGGCTCTCGGAAGGCTTTCTAGACTATTATTTGGCCAAAAAACTGACTATTGATGAGATGAATAAGGTGCGGTTACATATTGAACCTGAAGTGGCCAGGTTGGCAGCGAAAAATATGAATTCCGATCGCGCTTTCCGCCTTAAGGCTGTTGTGGAAAATGAACATATGGCTGATGTGATTGAAAATCGAGTAATAAGCCTGACGGATTTTCACCTCGTTCTAGCGGAAATGTGCGGCAATTTTTTTTATGAAATTATAATTAATGTTCTGGTATCTATTACAAAGGAAATTGTAGCAGTATGTTATCGGGAAGGTGATACGGTTGTCCATGGTACAGAACAGCATAATTATATTTTGAAGGCTGTTGAGGAAGGCAAACCTGATGAAGCTGAAAAAGCCATGCGTGACCATTTAATAAAATATTCAAGCCTTCTAGTAGACCTGGAAAAACAATATAGGGAAAGAATTAAGCTATGAAATCTATGTTTTGTATGTAATGATTAATTAGATGCTTTAAGTTGCAGGTAATCATTTTTATTAAAATTCAGGTAATCGATAATAACTTTAATAGAAGATATGCAGGGGGATAAAATGAACAGGAAGTGGAAATTTATAGCAACAGCAATATTTATGTTATTTACATTGGGTTTTGCTCAGAATGCAGTAGCAAGAGACCTCATTGTTGTGGCGAGCAAAGAAACTCAAAAGGCTTCAATGGACTGGCTTGGGTTTATAGAGTCAAAAGAAATACCCGTGAAAATTGTTACGCCGGACTCCTTCTCCAGGTATAAAGAAGAGTTGTATATTGTTGTTCTGGGCAATATCAGTGAATCAAAAGAGATGGCAGAGATTGCGAAAGATGCTTTAACTGCTGAAGAGTATAAAAACCTGGAAAAGAAAAGTGAAGGAAAAATGTTCTACAAGCCTCAGGCATGGAATGTAGGGCAGAAGGTAATTTTGTTCCTCGGATCGAATCAGGAAGCTGTAGCTACAGCCAGGAAATCTTCGAAGGATGAATGGTTTGAAATGTTAAAAGAATGGTTTGATATTGATGAGACAGAAGGTTTCCATGTATATTAATTGCATGCTCGTTCACAAGGAGATGGTTATGAAAAGATTATTTGCTTTAATCTCGATTTTATTGTTTTTTATCATCCCGGCATCACTCTCCGCGTTTCCTACTGTATTTCCCCATGGAACAACTATATTTCATCCCGATAAGACCTTCAGCGGTTATACGATTCTGACTACAAAGGGAAATCAGACCATACTGATAGATATGAATGGAAATGTTGTCCATCACTGGGAAAACCTCTGTGATGAAGAGCATCCGGCCAAAATCCTCCCGGGTGGTTATGCCATGGGTGCAACAGGAAAACGGGGCAGGATACTCGGACATGAAGAATCAAACGACCTCTCGGTGGTTGACTGGGACGGAAATATTATCTGGACCTATAAAATGGCCGGTGTTCATCACGATTTTCAGAGAGAGGGAAATCCTGTCGGGTATTATGTTCCTGGTATGGATTCCTATGTCGATAAGGGTAAAACCCTTATATTATCCCATCTAGTTGTAGAAAATAGCAGGATAAGCGATAAAAAACTCTATGATGATGTTATTATTGAAGTGGATCATGAGGGTAAGGAGATATTCAGATGGCTGGCAAGTGACCATATAAATGAAATGGGTTTTGATAAAATCTCCAGGATTGTTATGTATCGTTATCCCAATTACGCTATGACAAGAACACCGGGTGTTGTAGGGGGGGACTGGATACATGTGAATACCGCGTCCTGGCTTGGACCCAACAAGTGGTATGATAATGGAGACAAACGATTTCATCCCGATAATATTATTTATGACGGTCGTCAAACAAATACTACCGGTATTGTAGATAGAAAAACCGGGAAAATAGTATGGCATCTAGGGCCGGAATTTGAGTCAACAAGGGAACTTAGGAAGATAGGTCCGACTGTTGGCCTGCATCATGCCCATATGATCCCGAAAGGCTTGCCTGGTGAGGGAAATATACTTATTTTTGATAACGGCGGTTATGGCGGATATGGCGCTCCAAATCCGGCTGCGCCCACTGGCTTGAATAATGTTAAAAGAGACCATTCAAGGGTTCTTGAAATAGATCCGATTACCCTTGAAATAGTATGGGAGTACAATGCCAATAAAGCAGGGAGCAGGGATCTTGTAAGATTCTACAGCGATTATGTCAGCTCAGCGCAGAGACTTCCGAATGGTAACACTCTAATAACTGAAGGTGCTTTTGGTCGTATCTTTGAAGTTACTCCCGACTACAAGACTGTCTGGGAGTATATAAGCCCCTATTATGAGAAGTCCGAGAATTTTAACCTGGTATACCGGGCCTACAGGGTCCCCTATGATTATGTACCGCAGTTAAAAAAACCGGTGGATAAAGCTGTTATTCCACCTGAGAATTCAATTCTCAGGTTAAAAGACTTAAAATAGTACTGACCAATAACAGGCTAATTAAGAGCTAAAACATAGGAATGATTTAAACATAAATTAACGGAGGAAACGATTAATGAGTTATGTTAAAAAAAATCTGAAATATATAGTTGTTTGTCTTTCGGTAGCCTTCGCCCTTTTTGCCGCCGGGAATGTTAATGCACAGCATGAAGGAGGCCTGGGAGAAAAAAAGATTCATCTGAATATTGCCAGCAAGGATCAGCTCATGAAGATAGAAGGCATGACTGAAGATATTGCAAAGGCTATTATTGATTACCGTGAGAAATCAGGCTTTTTTAAAAAACCTGAAGACCTGTTGAATGTGCCGGGTTTAACACAGAATATTTATGAAACTCTGGACCCTCAGATAGGATCCGAAGGAGATCTTTACTGTATCCCGATGGAGACAGATGATGAATATTATGAAGATGAGGACATTCCCCTGTCCCCGTCCAAATGCTGATTTCATCTTAAACAGGTTTCAGGTTGGAGGTTAATGTGTTTTTTTTAAGGATGGATAGATACCATTATTCATGTGCTTATGGAATAAAATGGTCTTTAGCGGCCGTTTTCATAGTTATCTTTTTAATATATTCGGCGATTCCCTCCATGGGAGAGGAAAATCCGAGGGGGCTGGCCCCGGTACGGGACGCAACATATATGCCCGAACTGGGCGGTATCCTTAATAAGACATATCATAATCAGTATGGTCAGAAAAGAGATATGTCGGAATGCATTGTCCTTCGCGGAAGCAGGATAGAGGACGGCAAGGCTTATGTACCTGCAGGTGGGCTTTTTTATTCTTCGGAGACTTCCGACGTTGCAAGACCGTTCATGAGAGAACCGTTTTTGATTCTCGGGGAACACACCTATCTCCTTCGCTCAACCCATAAGAAGGTTATTAAACGGGACGTTGAGGTTGAAAAGGGAGGAAAGGCGATTCTGGATCCTTCCGGGTATCGGTTATGGTTTGACTACGCAACAGACCATTACGGAAAACCCTATGGTGAATTTGCCCTGATCTCCCCGTCAGGTTGGTGGCCACATGAATGGCCCGTATCCACTTCCTTCCCGGACGCTGAGGAAGTTAAGAAACTAAAGCTTAAGGAAGGCATTCATTCACAGCTTGAACCCTTTTTTCTGAGTGATACCTATCTCTACGGTTTGACAAAGCTTGCAGCCGAGGAAATCGGTTTTGAGAAAGCAAAATTTTCCATGGTCGAATACCCTGTTGTCAAGGATGCCGTTTTTTCCATGGAAAGACCATGGGTGATGGATGTCTATCAGGAGACTTTCCGATGGTACGGCAACAAAAGGATATACACTTTCAGGAAGGAAAACGGCGTTCTTGTAGAGATCCGAAATTGGACAGGGAAAAAGGTTCTCGCATCCAAGCTCCTTAAACCCGCAACTCAGCAGGAATACAAGGTAGCGAACCAGGATGATTATTGCCTGACGGATTTTGATCTGGACATCCATATTGAGCTGATCGTTGATCCTGATTACTTAAAGGCATCTGATTTTGTTCCCTGGGCCAACGATGTGCCCTATGGGTGGCAGGAGGGCACGCTTTCACTGGCTGTCTACAATGATCTCGTCAAGGTGGAGGACGGAAAGCCATGGCCGAGAGACGATCGTTATATAGTGAGGCTTGAGGCGGACTATAAGACCGGTATGCTCAAGCGCCTTGTCCTGGAGAATAGAGACCCATTTGTCCTGAGTGATGACAACCCCTCCTATTATGGCCCCACAAAGATCTCCGAGGTATGGGATCGAAGCTATTTCAAGGTGGTTGCAAAAGATTTTGAAGACGACGTGGTAAAGGATTGCTATGTGCGTGATTCTTTTTTTCGTAGGACGGACAATCTGATACTCTGGAATGAGGGAAGAGAGAATATCGACTTTTTCATCGGCAAGAGCCCACTGTTCTTCCCTGTGATGGAGGATACCTTCCTGCAACGGCTGGCGGATCCGACCTATGGGGTCCCTGTCATGGAATCCCGTTTCACGTCCTATCCCGAGGTTATTCCCGACACCAAGTGGTTTGCCCCTGACATAACGAGCGCCTTTGTTCCAAAACTCAGGGGTTTTGTACGAAAATATGTTAAGACCAATGACGGCAATCGCCTGATCGCCCAGGAGACCATGGTCATTAAAAAAAGTTACGTGGATTACAGGGAGCGAAAAATCATTATCCCGCCCGGGGGGCTGTTCTACAGTTCCCGTGATAACCGAAACATCCGGCCCGGGGAGCCCCTTGTCATCCTGGGAAAAAACACATACCTCCTGGGTTTCAAAAGCTATCTGGTGGTAAAGAAGGATTTCAAGATCGACTTTTGGAAGGAGTATCCCATGGGCGACGATAACCTGATCTTCTGGCAGGACATTGCCATCGGTGACGGCGCCAAGGCCATTCGTTATTTGGGAACCGATTTTCTGTGGGGAAGGCCGGTCTCTGAACTCCGCATCACAAAATATTCGGGAAATAACTGGGGCGCCAATGGCCTCGTGGCCCATGGTCTTAACTCATATAAAGACCTTCCCGAAACTCTTCCGGAAGAGGGTATTTATGAACAGGATTTTAAATACTTCATTCCTGATGTATTTGCCGAGGGCGCAACCTACCTGATACCCAAGTTTATCTCACCCGATTTTGTTGAGGTTGAAGAAATGGGTACCCCTGGTATGGATGAGTTTACCGTGACATATAAAAAACCCAGGGCGGCCGTTCTTGGAGTAGGCGAAGAGGCCGTATTGGGCGATTATGTTTTCAAGGTCAACCGGATAAATCCGGAAGAGGGCCTGGTAGTGTGTGTTCTTCTCGACAAAGACGGGGAAATAGTATCCGAAAAGACTTTCGGTCCCCTGGATGAGGATCTATTAAATACACTGCCCCAATACGCACCATCCCAGGAAAAAATCACCATGAGATATGAGGATATGTACATTACCCTTGATGTTCCGGCTGATTTTTCAGAGGACAAGGCGGCTTTTCATCTCGCAAGCGGTGCAATAACCTATGAGCGTGATAAACCCTGGCCCAATGATCCCCGGTTTGTGGTCAAGCCGGATGTGTGCGGCCACTGCTACCAGTTGAATGAAGTTCTCCTCACCAACAGTGAGCCCATTGTACTGGATGCTGACAACCCTGTTTATGAAGGGCCTGAAGGGTATTTCAGGATCGTTATTGATGATTTTGACGGGGAGGCCGTCAATGTTTGGCACATCGAGACCGATTATAAAGGCAAGATCCATAAAACACCGAACCTGGCGGAATTCAAAAGGAAAAATATTGACATACTGGTGGGTGTGAATGGCACCGTAGAAAGTTTTTTGCGAGGATCCGTGCTTGAGCGATTGGCTTATCGTGAAGTATGGAGACTGCAATAAAATAGTATGCCAATTGTCACACAAGATTAAAACGCAACCGGAGATATAATAAATGACAAAAGAAAAGATAAACGGTCAGGTAGCAGAAAAGACACCAGAGGCGAGGGAGCCTTCGGTGTGGAGCGCGCTTCCCAGCTTTCGGAAGAGTTGGCCGGGACTTCTGGCCATGGCAATACTTGCCTTATTATGCGGTTTGCCGGGTCTTAACTTCCTTTTTACCCTGGATACCCTGCTACATTACATCGATGCCGTTCTGCCGCCGATCTACGGCAAAGGTTTCTTTACGGACCTTTTGCATATGAACTACGTTGTCAACTGTTTGATTGTCGGCATTGTTGTCAGGAATATTATCGGTGTTCCGAATTCGTGGGAACCCGGCCTCACCTATAGCGGCACTTTTATGAACGCGGGTATCATCATGCTCGGGTCGCAATATCTGTTGAGCGATCTGGTGAAGCTGGGGGGCGTCAGCATTGTTGTTATGATATTTATGGTTTTTGGAGGGGCGCTCATATTCACCTTTATGGGCCGCCTGGCAAAAATGGGAGACTCCATGACGGCCCTTCTTGCTGCCGGTTTTTCCATGTGCGGTGTGTCCGCGTGTATCGCCATATCCCCTATGGTGAAGTCCAAGAGCGAGGAAGTGGCCTATGCCATTGCCGTCTCGGTGACATTCGGCCTTTTTTGCCTGTTTGCGCTTCCCTTTCTGGGGCATTTGATCGGTATGACAAACGATGCATTCGGGTTGCTTTCCGCGGCAGGGGTTCCCAATTCGAACCAGGTGATCGCTACCGGATTCAACTACAGTTTCGAGGCGGGTCGGGTTGCCGGGTTTACGAATATCGGTCGCCTGGTGTTGATACCCGGCGGTGTACTTTTTATCTATTTTATGACTTTAGGCAAGGAGATACGCTCGTCATCGGTCAGTATCTGGCAAGTTATTATTGAGAAGTTCCCCATCTTTATTGTTGGTTTTGCGATTGTATGGACCCTGAACTGCTTGAAGGTATGGCCACTGCCGGCCAGTCAGGCCATGGGAAGGGTGATGGAATGGTTTTTCTCCCTTAGTTTTGTGGGCCTGGGGCTTTTGACCAAGCTGTCGGACTTAAGGAAAGCAGGCCCAAAAGGACTTGTGATTGGATATTCTGCCGGATCTTTGAGGCTGATCCTCTGCCTGATCCTTATTTATATTGCCACCAAAATGGGTATGTTAAACTAGTATTAAAAGGAGTGTGTTATGTCCGACACTGTTGAAAATAACCAGGACCAAAGCAGCGAAGATCTGAAAAAGGTTGAGGCTGCGGCGGAGAAAAAGCAGCGCAGGCACCGGGTGGACGAGTACGTGGCGATGATCATCGCTCTGAGTGCTGTGGCGATACTCTGGTTCCTGCAATATTTAGGATTTTACTAGAAGTGAAGGAGACAGGAAGAACCATGAAGGATATCCTTATCGTGTTGACCGGGGAAAGCAGTGAAAATGCTGTCAAGCAGGCATTTCGCACTGCCGGGTCCGATTCAAGAAAGGTAAAGGTTCTGCAGATCCTCGATTCAGAACTTTATCATTACGGTCACCACGATTTGGTTGCGCCCAGACTGAACAAGCGGACATTCCTGCTGTACATCCGCGATAAGGTACTCGAGCGGGGTAAAATAGAAGCGAGTGAACTCATCGAAAGGGCCGGCGAGATGGGCATCTCCCTTGAGATTGACCCGGTAGAGACCGATGATGTGATATCGACGGTGATTGCCGAGGCAAAAAAAGGCTACGAAAAGATATTTTTACCGAAAGAGAAAAAGAAGCTGTTTCCGATATTTAAAAAGACCATGGCGCAACATCTAAGGAGAAAAGTGTCGGGCAGGATCATATCATGCTGAAAAGGTAATGCTTTGAAACAAGAAAAAGCCAAGTTTTCAAAAATAAGCCGCAGGAACTTTTTAAAGGCGAGTGCGCTTGCTGTCGGCACAGGGCTGGCATCGTCCGCCCTGGACACCACACCCGAAGCGCTTGCGTCTTCCTATCCGGTAGCGGGTGCGGATCACGAAATTGATAGCTGCTGCCAGTTTTGCCAGGTCCGCTGCACCACCAAGGTACAGGTAAAGGATGGCCGGGTTGTGAATGTTTACGGCAATCCCGACAACTTCTGGACCGGCGGCGCCATGTGCCCGAAGGGCAAGTCTATGGTGGAATTGACCTATAGCCCTCACAGAATATTGTATCCAATGATTCGTGAAGGAGAGGGCTGGAAAAGAATCACTTACGACCAGGCACTGGAGATAGTCGCGGAAAAAATCCTGGATATAAAGAAAAGCCATCCTGAGGACTACGCTCATCGCCTTGCCATGTTTGAGCCCCTCTGGGAGTCCAGGGAAAGCGAATTGTCTGCGAAGCTGGCACTTAACATGGCCGGATTTCCGGACATTTGCTCACCCGGGGATGCCTGTATCGGCAACACCGCCACGACGTTGAGACTCTGTTTGGGAAACGGCGTTTCCCCCACCACCTTGAAAGAAATACTGAATACCGAAATACTTGTTTTATTCGGAGCGAATATCGCTGAGATCTACCCCCCCTATATGCGATGGATTAGTCTGGCCAAAGAAAAGGGCGTTAAAATCATTCAGCTTGATCCCCGCCGTACGCCAACCAGCAATTTTTGCGATATCCACATCATGTCCCGGCCGGGCACTGACGGTGTTCTGGCTTTAGGGATAATTCGGATTTTAATTGAAGAGAACCGCTATGACAAAGAATATGTGGAATCGCATGTCAACGGTTTTAAAGAACTTGCCGAGGCGGCAATACCCTATACCCCTGAGAAAGTGGAAGAGATAACAGGGGTTCCACGCGAAAAGGTTGTCGATCTGGCAAGGATGATAGGAAAAAGCAGGCGGACGATAGCATGGATGGGAGGGTCCATATCCCGTTATACGAACGCCATGCAGACCGTCCGTGTCATTATTGCCCTGCAGGCCATCATGGGAAATCTTTCCGGTCCGGGCAAAGGAATCATGAACGTACAGGGGGGAAAACCCGGGGGCGAAGAAGAACTTTATGAAAAGTATGCGGCTCCGGATCTGGCTTCCCGCCTTGGCTCAAGAAAGGTTATCTTTAACATAAAAAGGGGAAAACTGGATTTATTAATATTGAATGGCAGTTATCGGCGCTATCCGGATGCCGGCAAGTTGAAAGAGGCCATCTCTAAATTAAAATTTGTCCTCTACCGCGGGTTCTTTATGGATGAGGAGGCAAAATTATCCCACCTTATTATTCCGGGCACAATGGTCTACGAGAGCCAGGGCTCACAATATGGGGCCCAGCGTCAGGTGGTGTGGCGGAATCAGGCAATCCCCAGGCCGGGGGAGACCGTGGAAGACTGGCGGTTCTATGCTGATCTGGGCCGGAGAATAAACGGCGGCTTGTTCCCTGATGTAAACGGCCCTGAGGATATTTACGAATTAGTGAGAGAGGCTTCACATAGTTGGAAAGGCTTATCCATTGAGCGTCTCAAAAAAAGCCGCACAGGTATTACCTGGCCCAGTTACTCTCTGACGGATCCTGATACAAGAGAGAGCATGTATCAGGACAACCGTTTCCTAACTTCGGACGGCAGGGTTCAACTCAATGTCCCGGGACTCGGTTCGATAAAATGGACTGAACCCAAGGGAAATCCCAATAGGAAAAAAGACCAGGAATTTCCCCTCGTATTCACCCAGGGAAAAGTGGTGCATCACTGGCAGCATACGTATACGAATTGGTCATCTTATATGGCTCAGTTTTCCGAAGGTAATTTTGTGCAAGCACATCCGGATACCGTTAAAAACCTTGGCGTTAAGGACGAGGATTGGGTTTATCTTGAAACGCAGGTCGGAAAAATAAAGGCCAGACTGAAAATAACCGAGGCCATATTACCTGGCGTTGTCTGGACGCCTTCTCATCCGGCGCCGACCAGTCCTGATGCCGGAAATTATGGAACATCCATAAACACCATCATCCCCAATTACTGGGATAAGGTCTCGGCCCAGTTTAATGGGTTCGGCTGCAGGCTGATAAAGGCATAATGATTATAAATCAAATACCAATATTATTAATCATGGAGGATATAGCAAATGAGAATTAGGAATTTTAAACCAGTCGGATATCTACCTCTATTTTTTATCATTCTTTTAACGATCAACGCCATGCCCGTATTTGCAGAAGAAGCCCTTGTAGGGAAAACCGTTAATGTGAATACGGCGACTGTTGAGGAATTTGTAAAGAATGTTCCGCTCATCACGCCCGAACTGGCGGAAAATATCGTCGAATATCGTGAAGAGGCAGGCGACTTTATGATGCTCGAGGAGCTGCTTCAGGTAGACGGCTTTGATCGTAAACTGCTCAAAAAAGTGAAGAACTTTTTACTGCTTGAAGGAATAGGCGGCGATGAGTGTACATGTTAGTTTTCTTCAGGAAATGCTATGAAAACCCGATATGCCATGGTGATAGATTCGGCCAAGTGTTTTAATTGCAAGGCCTGTGTAATTGCCTGCCAGATGGCCAACGGCGTTCCCTCCGGGTTTTATCGGAATTGGATTAAGGACGCGACGGTAGGGGATTGGGGAAAAGTACATTTTCAACCCGGCAACTGCATGCAATGCGGTAATCCCACCTGTGTCGAGGTATGCCCAACAAGCGCCACCTACAAAGACGAAAAAGACGGAACCGTCAGAGTCAATGGCGAATTATGCATAAACTGTGGAAGCTGCATCCCTGCATGTCCTTATGGCGCACGATACAGGCACCCGGAAAAGAAGATAGTGGATAAATGTAATTTCTGCGAAGAACGAAGAGCCAGAGGAGAATCCGCTGCCTGTGTGGCTGTTTGCCCTACGCAAGCCAGGACATTTGGTAATATCTTGGATCCCTCCAGCGAAATAGCACGTCTTTTGAAGGCCAGCAAGACAGTCAAGGTTGTCAATAAAAAGATAGATACCGAACCTAATATAGACTATATTTCAGAGACCGCTCCTTCAGACTGGCCTGTTGAACCCAAGGCGCCTGCTTATTTCCAGCTATGGTGGAAGATTGCTGATCCCATTGTAAAAGGGCTTGTCGGAATGACGGGATTGGGAGTTCTGGTAATGCTTGGAAAGCAGCTTTTAATCAATGATCAGCCCCATAGACCTGAGCATGAGAAAGAGGAGGATGCTCTCCATGAGCAAGACAATGATTAAAAGGCATTCAAAGGCCTCCATTTTTATGCACTGGTTTAATACAATTTGTTGGTTTTTCCTTTTAGCCACGGGCCTTGGACTGATAAAAAACGACAAACTTGACCCCATCGGAGGATGGTGGCCAGACATGATGCGGATAGTTTTCAACGGCGGAGAGAATCTTCTTCTTGCTCATGTGATTTGTGGTTTTTTATGGGTTGCAGTATTCCTTGTGTTTTCCATAATTCGTCTTAATAAAGAAGTTGTTTTCTTTTTTAAGGAAATATTCTCCTTTTCCCCTGTCAATGACCTTATGTGGGTTATCAAGAAGGGCATTCAGATGACCATGGGATATAAGATGCTGAAGCGGCTGGGCCTTGAACCAAGGATACCTGAACAGGGTTTCTATAATGTCGGCCAGAAACTGTTTGCGATCCTTGCAATTTTAGGAGGAATAGTGATTGCCGCGACCGGAATCGTCATGTATTCGTCTAAATTTATCATGATGGATACGGGCATTGTTCAGTGGTCGATCCTGATTCATTTTGTATTGGCAGGAATCGTCTTTGCAGGACTGTTAATCCACATCTATATGGCATCCATGGCTGCGGGGGAACTTCCGGCCCTGATTTCCATGTTTACCGGGACCGTGCCGGGAGAATATGCCGAGCACCACCATAAACTTTGGTATGACCGGATAAAGGAGTGAAAAAATTTTGAGAAAAAATCAATTCCTGTTGTAACCGGATGAACCTGTATTATTAAAATAACCGATTAAGGAGAGAAGCATGAAAAAAAGTATAAGTGTATTACTGGTCATCATATTCATTACTGTATCTTTTGTTTCTGTTTCGGCATATGAAGCTATTGTAGGGCCGACGGGTGTACTCAAATATGACAGGGGAAAATCCTATGGCGGGTATACCCTTTTCGCTCCTATGATAAACTGCAAAACAACATACCTCATAGATATGGAAGGTAATGTCGTTCATAAATGGGAATCGGAATATACTCCCGGTGCCTATGCCATGCTTCTTCCGAACGGCAATCTTCTGAGGGGTGGAGTAATGAAGAAAAAACCTGCTGCAATAGGCGGAGCAGGGGGTATAGTCCAGGAGATCAACTGGAACGGAAAGATTGTCTGGGAATACAAGATGAATTCCGATAATGAAATCCAGCACCATTGCTTTACCCGCATGCCCAATGGAAATACACTTATTCTTGGCTGGGAGGCTATCAGCATAGAAGAGGCTATTGCTAAAGGCCGTGACCCTAAAACAATACCATTAGAAGTTTATGATATGGATCAGTATCACAATGAATTCTGGGTGGATTTTGTCCGTGAAGTTGATAAAAAAGGCAATACCGTCTGGGAATACCACCTATGGGACTATGTTGGAACTGGTCCCCATCAGTATGATATAAACTATATTCTTCCGGAAAAACTTGGGGGTACCTATGATAATTTTGACTGGAGCCACTTTAACGCGGTTGAATATATCCCGGAAAAAGATCTGGTTCTGCTAAACTCCAGGAATTTCAGTGAGTTTTACCTGATTGATTATAAAACAAAAAAGATGGTCTACAGGTGGGGAAACCCCAGTGCATACGGGCAGGGAGAAAAACCTTCATGGATTAACAACGGCGATCAGAAGGTGTTTGGATCGCACAGTGCGATATATATTGGAAAAGATCAGTTTATGGTTTTTGACAACGGATCCGAGCGTGCTGAAGGCAACCGTTCAAGCATAGTAAAAGTAGACAGAAAGACAAATGAGATCCTGTGGCAATACCATACCACAACGCCAAATAGTTTTTATTCATATCGCCAGGGAGCCGTACAGATGCTTCCTAACGGAAATATTCATGTAACCTCTACAAACAGTGGTCACCTCTTTGAAGTGACAGAGGATAAGGAAGTGGTATGGGATTACGTAAGCCCGGTTTTTAATAACGAGTTACAATGTAAAGCAGAAGACGGCGATATGCCGAATATGATGATGAATATGATTCACAGGTCATACAGGTATGGGGCCGACTATCCCGGTCTGAAAAACAAGGATTTGAGTAAAAAGGTACCCCTGACAGAATGTCCTGAGTTTTATAAGATTTATAAATCGGAGGAGACAGAGGAATAGTTAAATCGATAAAGGCCATCCAAAAACTGCAGTTTTTGGATGGCTAATTTATATTAAACCGGTGTAGAATCTCACCTTCCGGTTTGATCCTGTCAGGCCTGATAAAGGAGATTTTCAATTTGTCTTCATGAACATCTACCCAGGTATAACCTGAATCCGGTATAAATTTTTTATACCCTGTTTCCTCTGTAGTGAATTTCCAGGGAGCTCCCGCGCTTCCCACGCAGATATAATTTATGCCATCCACCGGGATATCGGTAAAGACATGATCATGGCCGTAAAATAGGGCGTTGACATTAAATTCTTTCATCCATTCATGAATAAGTCTCTGCTCCCCTGTATAGGCAGCCTGTCCGCCGCCCCGCCCGTACCGGGTATTGAGATCATCCCCCGCCTTTCCTCCGACAGTATGATGTATATATATAAACTTCCACTTTTTGTCTGATTCGGACAGCTGTTTGTAAAGCCACTGCTTCTGGCTTTCTCCAAGGGTCCAGTCATCAGCTTTACCGAATTTGGAACCGTGTATATGTTCGATATAAGTATAACCTGTCACGTTTAAAACAAGGTTAAGGGTATCACCCCAGGTAAAACCGTAATAATCACCGTATTTGCTTCCTCCTTGAGGGTAGGTATCAGGCAGGGGCCCCGGCATCCAGGACATGCGCGCATTACGAGCGTATGCCCTGTATTTCTCAGGGTGCCAACCGTTTTCACCTTCCCAGTTCCCTATGACATTGAATACAGGTATGGATGCAGGCAGGCTTCCCAGACCGCTCCTGAGCATGTAGTAAAGTGCCGGCCCGTAACGCTCTTCAGTCATCGGACCGCCATGTGAATCAAATGTTGCTATATTATCACCGAGCATTATCAGAAAATCAGGTCTTCTAGACAAAATAGACTTGCAAATACCGGATAAAGCCTTAAGACGGTCCGGTTGATCTGGTGTAATATGAGAATCACCGATCATAACGAATGAAAAAGGTGATTTGTTGGTTCTTTGTGTCCGGAAGAAGTTTTTTATTACAGGTTTATAGGTTTCAGACCCCTTTATTCGGGCATTAACCTGATATTCATAAGTGGTATCAGGCTTCAGAGGTCTTAAGGAAATATTGAGAGGAGTGTATGCACTGACAGAAAAGATTTCTGTTCTCTTCCAGGGAATAACCTTTTCATCCGCTTCTTTGAAACTGATGAAACAATCGAGTGGTTTTTTACCGCCAACAATATTGACAGTAATTTCAGACGCTGCAGGCTTAACCAGGCATGGTGAAGTCAGGAGGAGAGGGGAGGAGTTATCAGGTGCCGCAGGTACTTCTTCTCCATTGGCAATAAATACGCCGGGGAATATTGCAGTTCCTGCGCCTCCTGCAACAATCTGTTTAAGAAACCTCCTTCTTGAAAGATTACTCATATTCTGCCTGGTGTTGTGTCATACCTTGCATGTCATCTCGACTGTAAGGAAATATCCCGATTAATGAAATCTAGCCACCATGGGTAGGGGCACGATGCATCGTGCCCTTACAATAATGTACCTCGAAATGATGATAGGTAAGGTTCATAGTTGACATGACACTATTCTTTTCCCCAGATTTCTTCCCATTCTTCAGCACCCGGCTGTGTAGCTCCTTCCAGGTCTACTCTGGGCTTCCATGCTTCCTTGATATCTTCTGCGATCTGCCCCTTGGGTGTTAAGTCTTTACCTTTCAACCCGGGATAATCAGGTCCATATCTATGCGCCCGGAAGACCATGCCACCAAAACCTTTACCATCGAACCAGGCCTTAGCCTGACCACCGGCAACAGGAGAGATATATTCCCATACTACTTCACCTTCCTTTGTAACCTCAAAAATATGTCCGTGGTTGCCGGAACAGATCATGGTATTGCCGTTAGGCAGCCTTTGAGCACCTGATATATGGTGTGAAGAAAAACTGTTTTCACTCCTGGCTTTATATTCCCATACTGTTTCGCCTGTACTGGGATCCATTTCAATAACAGAGGAAAAAGAAACAGGAGAACGGGCCCAGCCGTTATTGAAAATTAGAATATTTCCTGCTCCGGGAAGCCCGTCTTTTATCCACTGGGCATCATGGGGGCCAAAGAGAATCTGGTCTCCATTGGTAGTTAAGGTCGGCGGATCACCGGCGCCATAGGCACTCGGATTTCCCCATCGGTAGACAATTTCACCAGTTTTATGGTCAATAATATAGATTTCCCCGAATTCTCGTGAGTCGGTAAGTATTTGATCGGTTGTAGGATTATAATCAAGTGCGTTGAAATGGGTCCAGTCGGGGTTACCAAATCTGTGTTGAGGGAGCACAGCTGTAATATAATTTACATCAAGGTGTTTTTTTGAATTCATGCCCCTGTAATCCCATGCCCTCCATTTCCAGACAACTTTACCACTTGGATCTATTTCATAAATAACATCGGGTGCCAGGCCCCGCTGCGTTGTTTGTTTCGGATCCCTGCCAGCTGCGATCGCCGTTTCAAGGGAGACATGTTCCCATGCATTAGTCATAGTGTTGCCGTTGGGAAGTCTGACAAAATCATGATGTAAAGAACCCTCATCAGGGCCGGGTATCCATTTCCAGACTATGTTCCCGTCCCAGTCAACTTCCATAAGTCCTTTGGCGCCACCTCCAAAATTCAGGTTTTTGTTAGGATTTGTATCTTTTGGTTTCGGCTTTGTTTTGGGCTGGTTCTTGGAACGCGGTACAAATTTTTCACCGGTATTCCCAAGGATATTCCCGTTTTCTAAAAGGATGAAATGAAGAGCAGTAGGGTTATCCTTATGTTCCCAAACATGTATCACATTCCCCAGCATATCGATAAGATATGTCTTATCAGACATCATAGGGGAGAGAAGAGTATATCCTTCATAGGCCTTGGAGGCTTTATACTGGATCAATTGAGTGGGGCCGCTATGTGATTCATAGGCCTGAACAGGATTAGAACAAAAGATTGAAAACAGTAAAAATGTTAGAAATAAAATCCATTTTCTCATTTTTTTCTCCTTATCAATTTGTTAATTTCTCTGGGGTTATATCTATTAAACTTATTTCATGATGTATCCTTGCTAACCGGTATGGAAAATATTAATAAATAATTAATCTTTTTTTTCTTTTAATGCAAGGTCTTCTTAGGTAATGTAACCGGAAGATATTTCATATGTGAAATCTGCTATTAAAATTAAGAATAAGTCTTATACACACTTTAATGATATATTTATGTATGAAATTAATTATGAATCTGGAGTGAAAAATGGAAATAAAGGAACATGAGTATATAAGACAGACACTTGAAAGATATACAAATTGCCAGCTCGAGGACTTTTGCAGTCATGTACTTATTACCAATTTCAAGCAGTATATCAATGCCTTCAAAGATCGAACCGGAGGAGAGATGTCTGAAGGCAATTTCAGAATAGTTAATGTGAAGGAACTGGATTGTACCATGATAGATTTTGGAATAGGTTCTCCCCAGGCAGCATTGATCATAAACTGCCTTGCGTATCTGGATAACCTCAAATCCGTTATTATGCTTGGTATGTGCGGAGGTATTGATGATACTCTGGAAATAGGTGATTTTATTGTGCCAAATGCTGCGATCAGGGGTGAAGGGACAAGCGGGCATTATCTGCCACAGGAATTTCCTGCCATTCCCGCTATGTCGGTAAACCTGTTCTGTATAGAGGCTGTAAAAAAGATGGGTTATAAATCCCGATGCGGCATTGTGTATACAACAAGCAGAAGGTTATGGGAATTCGACGAAGATTTTATAACATACCTGAGAAAACAGCGCATACTGGCAATAGAAATGGAACTGGCGACACTTTTTTCAGTCGGGTATCACTATGAAGTTCCTATTGGTTCAATTATGCTTGTATCAGATATGCCTCTGCAGAGAAGAGGACTGAAGGATAAGGAATTGCACAATCATATATATTCAGAATATATGGATAAACACCTGGACATTGCATTCAACGCTGTTGAAAACCTGAGAGAAAAATGGAGCGAAGTTAAGGATCAGCTTTCAAGTGAGTGGTAAATAAAACCTAGTTTCTGGTTCTTGGTTCATCGTTTATAGTTATTATACCTGTTGATTTTAGCATCAAACTAGAAACCATAAACAAGGAACTAGAAACAATGTTTGAATTTTTTCTCTTGACTCTTTTTTCTTTTTTCATAATTATAGTTGAAATTCCGGTGCTCATAATTGAGCTTAATAGGGAATCCCGTTAAAATCGGGAACGGACCCGCCGCTGTGACCCCTCCTTTTTCAATTTTGGAGAAGGAACTTATTTAACCTTCGAGAGCCACTGTTTTAAAATGGGAAGGCCGTTAAATAAGGGGGGAAGTCAGAAGACCTGCCAGGAAATTATTCGCCATCGAGGACTGTGGCAATAAATAGCTGATCTTGAGGATAAAAAAGGGTAATCCCCGGATCGATTTTAATCGGTCCGGGGATTTTTATTTTATGCCCTGACCATGTTGATACTTTTATTAACAGGGGGAAAAAATGAAAAAGGTATTATTTACATTTGTTGTGGCTCTATTCTTGATTATAAACGGGTCGGTCAATGCTGAAGAGAAAGCAGATAAAAACAATTCAAAAAGAATGGATGAGGTGGTTGTTACAGGTGCCAGATTTGAAGAGGAGATCGTTAAAATTCCTGCCAACGTAAGTGTCATCGATGAAGAAGACATTACTAATTCAAATGCAAAAAATATTGTTGAGATATTAAAATATGAAGAAGGCATCAGTGTCAGGGATAAACTCGGAAACGGGAAGGGCGCTGAAATCGATCTTAGAGGTTTCGGAGAAACAGCATCATATAACCTTCTCGTCCTGGTGGATGGAAGAAGGGTAAATGAAATAGACCTGAGTGGTATTGACTGGACTCAGCTGCCAATCGAGTTGATTGAGAGGATTGAAATATTAAGAGGCACAGGATCGGTCCTTTATGGTGATAACGCGGTAGGCGGTGTTATTAACATA